>NZ_VRVG01000066.1:0-30068 GCF_008040085.1 Methylobacterium sp. WL7
GTAATATATTATAGATATAGTCCCAGAATTACAAATGATATGGATCGGGAAATATATCAATCCGGTGTCTATGCTGATTCTGCGGTGCCCTATCCTGCGCTGCTCCGGTTGCCGGGGCGGCTTCGGGCGACGCGGCCTCTGGCGGCCGCTGACACGCGGGCCGGGCGACGCTACCGTCCCGCGCCGTCGCTGCAGGACCAAAGCGCCCGGCGGTGCCGCTGCCGGGAGGGGCCTTCGGCGATGATGCGGTTCGATCTCACCGATCTCGGCCTGTTCCGGCACGTGGTCGAGGCCGGTTCGATCACCCACGGGGCGGCGCGGGCGAACCTCGCCCTGGCGGCCGCCTCGACGCGGATCCGGATCATGGAGGATTCGCTGGGCGCCGCGCTCCTGACCCGGGGGCGGCAGGGCGTCAGCCCGACCCCGGCGGGGCGCACGCTCCTGGCCCATGCCCGGGAGATCCTGGCCGGCGTCGAGCGCCTGCGCGAGGAGATGGCGGTGTTCTCCGGTGGCGCGGCCGGGCAGATCCGGGTGCTCGCCAACACCAACGCGCTGACCGAGTTCCTGCCCGACGCGCTGTCGGCCTTCCTGGCCGGCCATCCTGGGATCGGCGTCGAGATCGACGAGCGCACCTCCGAGGAGATCGTCGGGCTGGTGGCCGAGGGCGCGGCCGATCTCGGCATCCTGTCCGGCACGGTCGATACCGGCTCGCTCCAGACCTTCCCGTTCCGGGAGGACCGGTTCGTGCTGGTGGCGGCCCGGGATCATCCCCTGGCGGCGCGGGCCGAGATCCCCTTCGTGGAGGTGCTCGGCCACGACCTGGTCGGCCTCGACCGGCGCAGCGCCATCAGCCGGTTCCTGGTCGCCCAGGCGGTGCGGGAGGGGCGGCCGATGCGTCTGCGGGTGCAGTTGCGCGGCTTCGATGCCGTCTGCCGCCTGGTCCAGGCCCGGGTCGGGCTCGCGGTGCTCCCCGAGAGCGCCGCCGCCCGGGCGGCCCAGGGTCTCGCCATCGCGGTGGTGCCGCTCTCCGATCCGTGGGCCCGCCGCGACCTGACCCTGTGCCTGCGCGACCTCGACGGCCTGCCGCCGTTCATGCGGGCCTTCGTGGCGCAGCTGAGAGGCTGAAGCGTCGTCCCGATTCCAGCGATCCTGATGTGATCGGCGGAATCGCGGTAGAGTTCGTGCCCGGGCTTCGAAGGCCGATTCTCCGATGTCCCGCACATCGGAGCGGTGCCCGGATCAGCACAGCAGGAGGTACCGTGAACCGTTTGCTTTCCCGGGGCAGCATCGCCCTCCTTCTCGCCGCGGGACTTCCGGTCGCGGTGGACCAGGCGCACGCCGCGGCGTCCGCGATCAACCGGGTCGCCTTCGCCTGTCCCGCGGGGCAGACGCTCACGGTCGAGTTCGACACCGCCGACCTGAACGCGCCGGCCGTCGTTCACCCGCCCGCCGGCCCCTCGGTCACCTTGCCGGTCGAGCCGCACGCGGATGGGATCCAGTACGGTGACGCGCGCCATGAGCTGCGCGGCAAGGGTCGCACCGTCACCTGGACGGAGGCAGGCAAGCCACCTCTCACCTGCACGGAAGCCCGATCCGGCAAGTAGGGCCCGGCAAGTAAAAAGCCCGGCCGGAGCGGCTGCTACCGTCGATCCGAGGAAGATCCGGGCCGGGCGATAGATCCGATGAGATACAGAAATTCAATCAGAAGATGAGGCATCCCACCGGAGCCGGCGCGGCAGCGTAACCGTATGTTTCCACGGCCGCGAAAAATTACGTACGTGCTTTACAGAACTCCCGATCGCTACCATTCATGCGTTTTCGCGCGTTCAGGCTCTGACGCGGATGCGGGACGACTTTGAGATGACAGCAATGGGCAGCGAGGCGGAAACCTGCGACGTAGCCGTGGTGGGCGCCGGGCTGGCCGGGAGCTGCCTGGCCGGGGCGCTCGCCCGCGCCGGGACCCGGGTCACGCTGATCGACGCCCAGGCCGAACGCGGTGAGGCACGCCGCGACTTCCGGGCGGAGAAGTTCGGGGCCGACCAGATGGCGCTGTTCGAGGGCCTCGGCTTCGGGGCGGCTCTGGCCGCCTGCACGACGGCGACCGAGGAGGTCGCGGTGGTCCGCTATGGCCGCCTCGCCTACCGGGAGGCCGCCCGTGAATGGGGCGCGCATTATCCCGTCCTGGTCGGGGCCGCCCGGGCCGCCCTGCCCGACGGGCTGCTGACCCCCGGCCGGGTCGCCGATTTCGAGCTCGGGCCGGATCGCCAGATTCTCGCCTTGAGCGATGGCCGCCGGATCGAGGCGCGCCTCGTCGTGCTCGCCACCGGGCTCGGCCATGCGCTGCTCGCCAAGGCCGGCATCGCCAAGCGGGCACTGAGCCCGCGCCACTCCCTGGCGGTCGGCTTCGACATGGCGGCGCCGCGGGCCGCCTTCCCGTTCCCGGCCATGACCTACTTCGCCGAGGGGTTCGGCGGGCGCGACGCCTACCTGACCCTGTTCCCGATCGGGGAGGTGATGCGCGCCAACCTGTTCTGCTACCGCGATCCCGGCGAGCCCTGGGTCGCTTCCCTGCGCCGGGACCCGGAAGCCACCCTGCGGGCGATGATGCCCCACCTGGCGCGGCATTGCCCGGACCTGTCGGTGTCCGGCCCCCTCGAGGTCCGGCCGATCGACCTCGCCCGGGCCGACGGGGTGGAGCGCGACGGGCTGGTGCTGATCGGCGACGCCTTCCAGACCGCCTGCCCGATCCCCGGCACCGGGATCGGCAAGCTGCTCACCGATGCCGACCGGCTCGCCCGGGTCCACGTGCCGGCCTGGCTCGCCACCCCCGGCATGGGCCGGGACAAGATCGCGGCGTTCTACGCCGACCCGGTCAAGCAGGCCTGCGACGCCCGCAGCCTGCGCACTAGCGTCTACGCCCGCGGCCTCGCCGTGGAGACGGGGGCGCTCTGGCGAGCCCGGCGCCTGCGCAACCGCGTCGCCCGCACGGCGATTCGCCTGGTCAAGGACGGGCCGCGGGCCGCCGCGGCCCTGGCGCCCGGACTGCTGCCGATCGGGCTCTAACGTTCGGCTGCATCAAGGCTCCGCCCTGACAACCCGCCGAAGGGCTCGCCCTTTGGAAACCCGATCCCGCGCCGCAGGTCTTCGTCGCGGCGCGGCCATGGGGTAGCGTCGCGCTGATTCCGCCGGGGGGCGGAGGAGGGTTGCGCATGCCGATCGAGACCGTGGACGCCGCAGGGAGCCGGAGGGGCGCCGACCTGCTGCTGGATGTGCTGCGCTCGGAGGGCGTGCGCTACATCTTCGGCAATCCCGGCACCACCGAATTGCCGCTGATCGACGCGCTCACCGAGGCGCAGGACATCGGCTACATCCTGGCCCTGCAGGAGGCCACCGCGGTGGCGATGGCCGACGGCTACGCGCAGGGCGCGCGCCGGCCCGCCTTCCTCAACCTGCACACCGCCGGCGGCCTCGGCCACGGCATGGGCGCGCTGTGGAACGCGCAGGTCAGCGGCACGCCGCTGGTGGTGACGGCCGGGCAGCAGGACCTGCGCCACGCCCTCTCCGACCCGCTGCTGATGGGCGACCTCGTCGCCATCGCCGACCCGGTGGTGAAGTGGGCGCGCGAGGTCACGAGCCCGGACCAGATCCCGGTGCTCCTGCGCCGGGCCTTCCACGATTGCGGCGCCGCCCCGTCCGGCCCGGTCTTCCTGTCCCTGCCGATGGACGTCATGGAGGCGATGACCACGATCCCGGCGGGCGAGACCTCGACCATCGACCAGCGGGCGGTGGCGGGCTCCCTCGATCGCCTGGCCGAAAAGCTCGCCGCCATCGCGCCCGGCCGCCTGGCCCTGATCGCCGGCGACGAGATCGACGCCTCGGACGCCTCCGCCCAGATGGTGGCGCTCGCCGACCTGCTGGCCGCGCCGGTCTACGGCTCGTCCTGGCCGGCCCACATCCCGTTCCCCACCGCCCACCCGCTCTGGGCCGGCAACCTGCCGACCCGGGCCGACGCCATCGCCGACATCCTCGGGCGCTACGACGCGATCTTCGCGCTCGGCGGCAAGTCGCTGATCACCATCCTGTACTCGGAGGTCTCGGCGGTGCCGCCGGGGACGCAGGTGTTCCAGCTCTCCGCGGATGTCCGCGACCTCGGGCGCACCTACGCCACCAGTCTGTCGACGGTGGGCGACATCCAGGCGTCCCTGAACGCGCTGCTGCCGCTGCTGGCCCCGCGCGTGGCCGACCGGGCCGGTGCCTTCGCGGAGGTGCGCGCGGCGGCGACGACGGCCCGGGCCGAGCGCCGGGCGCAGCTCGCCGCCTCGGCGGATGCCGCCTTCGACGATCCGGTGATCGCCCCCCTGGTCGCCGCCCGCGAGGTGGCCCGGGCCGTGGGGGCGCAGACCACGATCATCGACGAGGCGCCCGCGACGCTGACCCACCTGCGCACGTTCCTGAACAGCAACTCCGTCCACCAATACGCCGCGATGCGTGGCGGCGTCCTCGGCTGGGGCATGCCGGCCGCGGTCGGTTTCTCGCTCGGCATCGACCGGGCCCCCGTGGTCTGCGTCGTCGGCGACGGGGCGGCCATGTACTCGCCCCAGGCGCTCTGGACGGCCGCGCACGAAAAACTGCCGGTCACCTTCGTGGTGATCAACAACGCCGAGTACAACATCCTGAAAAACTTCATGAAGGGCCAGGCGCACTACGCCTCGGTGCGCGCCAACCGCTTCATCGCCATGGATCTCACCGACCCGCGCGTCGACTACCTGGCGCTGGCCACCTCCATGGGCGTGCCGTCCCGGCGGGTGACCCGGGCCGCCGACATCGCCCCGGCGATCGAGGCCGGGATCCGGTCGGGGGGCGCCAACCTCGTGGAGGTGATCGTCCGGGCGAGCTGACCGGGGAGCGCCCGGGGGCATCGACCCAGAACACGGGCGGTTTCCGAGGGCCCGGCGGCCGATTCACGTCGCCTGCCGGACCTCCAATGTCTGTATGGACGGACATGCGGGGTTCGGCATGAGCATGCCGACCTTCACCAGCCGCGCGTTCGATCGCGAACCCGGACGCATCAAGCGCGCCGCCGCGGACGGCCCCGTGAACATCACCGAGCGCGGTCGGCCGATCATGGCTGTCCCGCCCTACGACGCCTACGAACGCCTGAAGGCTGCCCCCGGCACCATTCTCGATGCCCTCGACATGGAGGGTGTCGGCGACATCGACATCGACTTCACCCGGCCAGCCACGTTCCCGCGCCCGGCGACCGATGTACCTTCTGGACACCGACGGCCTGTCCGAACGCCGCAGGCGGCGCAGCGGCAGGATCAGTTCTGTGGTTGAGAGGTAGTCTACGCAGGTCGACCCAAGCAGCCTGCACCGCTCCGCCATCGCGGTCATGGAGGTCGAACTCGGCATCACTCAACTGGACCGCCGCGACCCCCGCCAGGCCTCTGCTTTGCGGCTCTGGCTGCACGAAGGTGTCCTGCCCGCATTCTGCCGATCGACACGGCGACCGGCGCGACGCTGCTCAACCCCTTGCGAGAGGGCCGCCCCCTCTGGCGGGCAGGGCAAGGAAAGGGACCCGGGGCGGCTCTATTCCAGCCCCGGGATCGGCACCCCGAAGGCGGCGGCCAGCAGCACCATGTTGAGGCCGAGCACCAGGGCCGCCCCGGCCATGGCGGCGGCCTGGGTCAGGGGGCCGTTGGCGAAGGCGCCCATCACGCTGCGGCGGCGGGTGAACACCACCAAAGCCACCATCGGCACCGGCAGGGCGAGCGACAGCACCACCTGGGACAGGACCAGGGCCCGGGTCGGGTCGACGCCGATCGCCACCACGGCGAAGGCCGGCAGCATGGTCACCAATCGGCGGACGATGAGCGGGATGTGCCAGCCGGTGAAGCCCTGCATCACCATCTGGCCGGCGAGCGTGCCCACCACCGAGGAGGAGATCCCGGAGGCGAGCAGCGACACCAGGAAGGCGGCCCCGGCCGCCGGCCCGAGCAGGGGGGTCAGGGTGCGGTAGGCCTGGTCGATCTCGGCGACCTCGCTGTGGCCGGCATGGAAGGCGGCGGCCGCCATGATCACCATCGCCATGTTGACGAGGCCCGCCAGCAGCAGCGCCACCACCACCTCGCGGTTCGAGAAGCGCACCAGCTGGCGCCGGTCGGAATCGTCGCGGGGGCTGCCCCGCCCCTGGGTCAGGCCCGAATGCAGGAACAGGGCGTGGGGCATCACGGTGGCGCCGATGATGCCGACCGCGATGGTCAGCGCCTGGGCGTCGGGAATCCGCGGGGTGACGAGCCCCTTGGCGGCGTCCGCCCAGTCCACCGGGGCGATGGCGAGTTCGACCGCGTAGCAGAGGCCGATCGTGCCGACCATCACGCCGATCGCGATCTCCAGCGGTCGGAACCCCTCCTGTTCCAGCAGCAGGATCGCGTAGGTGACGATCGCGGTGACCGCCATGCCGGCCATCAGCGGCATGCCGGTGAGCAGCGACAGCCCGATCGCGCCGCCCAGGAACTCGGCCAGGTCGGTGGCCATGGCGGCGACCTCGCTGATGCCCCACAGGCCGAGCCGCACCGGCAACGGCGTCGCGTCGCGGCAATGCTCCGCGAGGTTCTTGCCCGTGACGATCCCGAGCTTGGCCGAGAGCGCCTGGAACAGCATCGCGGTGATGTTGGCGAGCAGCACCACCCAGAGCAGGCCGTAGCCGTAGCGCGCGCCGGCCTGGATGTTGGTCGCGAAGTTGCCGGGATCCATGTAGGCGATCGACGCCGTCACGGCGGGGCCCACGAACAGCAGGAACCGGCCCCGGCCGCCCGGCCGCCCGTCGAGCGTGTCGCGGATCGCCTGCTCCGTGCGCCGGCTCATCCTGCCGAGCGCAGGGCCCGCCGGTGCCGTTCCTTCGGGCGCACGTCCCTCGGGCATCTGCCCTCCCGGGACCGTCGCCGCATCCGGCGTTGCCATGCCTCACCCTTTTCTCAAAGATATAGCTTGGGCTATATTCAAGGGATCGGCCGCGCGTTTCAAGGGGGCATTTAAGGGGGGGCGCGACCGCGTCGCGGGACTCCCCTCTCCCGGGCGGATTTTGCTAACAAGGGTCGGGCGGCGCCGGGGGGCGGCGAGAGGGAGAGCCGATGCAGGAACCGTCCGAGCCGGGTGCCTCCGAAACCCAGGGCCTGCCCGAGACCGCTCTGGTCGATCCTGAGCGGCACGTGGAGAGCTTCCGCCAGGCCCGCGAGGCGCGGCGTTCCGAACTCGTCGAGGATTACGTCGAGCTGATCGACGACCTGATCGGCGACGGCGGCGAGGCCCGCCAGGTCGACATCGCCGCGCGCCTCGGCGTGGCCCAGCCCACCGTCGCCAAGATGCTCAAGCGCCTGTGCGAGGACGGCTTCGTCCAGCAGAGGCCCTATCGCGGTGTGTTCCTGACCGAGGCCGGCCGCCGGCTGGCCGCCCAGGCGCGCGAGCGCCACCGCATCGTCGAGCGCTTCCTGTGCACCCTCGGCGTCAGCCCGGAGACCGCCCGGCGGGACGCCGAGGGGATCGAGCACCATGTCAGCGCCGAGACCCTAGCGGCGTTCCGCGCCTTCGTGGAGGGGCGGCAGGAGACGTGATCGGGCACGGACCGCGTTGCATCCGAGGGACAGAGAAGCACCGTGTGCGCCATGCGGGCTCGGCTTCCGAAGTCGCACGTGCCGCCGCCTATCGGGGCTGATTCGGATGAGCCGATGGCGCTCAGAAGCATCGACGGGTGGTGGCAGGGTGGCTGAGGGCACCTGATGCAATGCCCTGTGGTCAGATCCGCCCACGCGAAACGCCTGATGCTTGCCGGCGCGCTGGCGGTGGCTAAGTTGGGCCTCGGCCCGGACGTACGCTGTGAAATCATCGCTGGTGCAGCGCGATCCGCGTTCATGGATACCTGGCTCGGGCACCAAGACCGACCGGTGGGTTGGGACTGGGCCGGGCTGTCGTCCGACTTCCAGAACAACCATCCCAAGTGCTTCAACGCTGCGATCTGGCACGACGAGACGCTGTGTGGGTTGGCGATCGGTGCCGTGAACCAAGACAGGTTCGTTGCCTTGGATTTCCTTGAGGGCAATCCAGATCCGACGCATCCGCTCAAAGGGCAGGTGATCGCGATCGCCCTGACTATGGCGGAAGCCTACAGGCAGCTGATCGGTGTGCCGGAGCTACGGCTTCATCACGTCGACCCGGACCTTATCCCCTTGTACAAAAGGCAAGGCTTTGCGCTTGCGCCCGATCTGGCTGACTCTCATCATATGGTCCGGAGGTGATCTCAGTGCCGAAAGCTGCGCCCGTGACGGAACCGACGGTGACCAACCGCAAGGTGACCCGCGGCCGTATCCTCAGGCAGGCGCATCGACGCCTGCCCGACATCGAGCAGGCAGCGGCGGCTTTCATGGCCGCTGATCTCCCCTGGTTGGCACCAGAGGCGAGGGACGTGCTTGCGGCGACGCCAGAGGTTTACGGTCGGCCGGACGGTAAAGTACTCCCGCCGCCCGCGAAGAGAGTTCGGCGTTAACACTTCGGCCGACCGTCCGGCACTCATACCGTCGGCGCCGCCACCTTCTGCCGCAAACCCAAAATCACCGCGCGGAGCATCTCCGCCCCTGCCTCGCCGGGATCCGGCAGGGTTCCGGAGCGGGAGGCGTAGATCCGCTCGTGCACGAAGGCGAGCTTGGCGATCACCGTGGGGGTCAGCTTGAACGGGTAGAGCGCCGGCTGGCCCATGCTGTGGGACAGGGAGTTGATCGCGTAGGTCAGCGGCAGCCACGCCTCGATCAGCCGGTCGAGGTCGTGGGTGTCGTAGGGGTCGAAATCGATCACCGTGGGCGCCGTGGTGGCGTTGCGCAGGCGTGGGCGCACGTGCAGCTCGAAGGTCGAGGCGGTCTCCACCGTGTCGACGATGTGCAGGTAATGCGCGAAGGTCTCGGCGAAATCCTCCCACGGGTGGGCGGTGGCGTAGGCCGAGACGTAGGAATCCTCCCACTCGGCCGGGGCGCCGTGGGCGTAGTGATCCTGCAGGGCGCGGACGTAGTTCAGGCTCTCGTCCCCGAACAGGGCCCGGAACGCGCCCATGGTCGGCCCGTTCATCACCAGCAGGTACCAGAAATAATGCCCGATCTCGTGCCGGAAATGGCCGAGCAGGGTGCGGTAATGCTCCCCGAACAGGATCCGGCGGCGCTCGCGCTCGACGTCGTCGGCCTCGGCGATGTTCATGGTGATCAGGCCGTTGATGTGGCCCGTGAGCACCGGCGGCCCGTAGGAAAAACTCTCGGACGGATCGACCAGGAAATCGAAGGCCAGCCCGTCGGTGTACTGGGCCCGGGTCGCCAGGGGCAGTTCGAGGCGCAGCAGCGAGTAGAACAGTCGGCGCTTGGCCGCCTCGATCTGGCGCCAGCGGGCGAGGTTCCAGGATTGCGACAGGTCCGGCACCACCCGGTTGTGCCGGCAGGCGGTACAGAAGATGTCGGGATCGTCCTCCGGCACCAGCCAGTTGCAGGCCCCCGACAGGGCGTTGTTGCAGTAGCGGTAGCGCCGTCCGGAATCCGCGTAGGCGTGGAAGGTCTGGGCGCCGCCCATCGCCGGATGGGCCGAGAGGCCCATGGGCTCCAGGGCCGAGACCTCGTGTGCCGCGCAGACATAGCCCAGCTTGCGCGCGCAGCTCTCGCAGGCGGTCGCCTCGAAGGTGACCGGCTGGTCGCAGGCCTGGCACTGGAAGAGCTTCATCGCGCGGTCCCGGACCGGTAACCGGCCCACCTTTCGATCAAATGAGCGCGACCGGCAAAGTTCCGGCCAAGGTCGGCGGCGCTCCGCGGACGCGGAGGGCGCCGCACGAAAATTGCTTGTGACCCCATCCTTGGCACATAACCGCGCGGTGGGCTCGGCGATCGACCCGCCGCGGCGCCCGGTGCCGGCTACGAGACCGCATTCGATCCTTCAGACGGAGCCATCGTGTCGATCAAAGCCGCCCTGCACCATGTCACGCATTACCGCTACGACCGGCCGATCAGCCTCGGTCCCCAGGTGGTGCGCCTGCGCCCGGCTCCGCACGCGCGCACCAAGGTGCCGGCCTACGCGCTGAGGGTGACGCCCGCCAACCACTTCCTGAACTGGCAGCAGGATCCGAGCGGCAACTGGCTCGCCCGCCTGGTCTTCCCGGAGAAGACCGACGAGCTGAAGATCGAGGTCGACCTCACCGCCGAGATGGCGGTGATCAACCCGTTCGACTTCTTCGTGGAGGATTACGCGCAAATCCGGACCTTCTCGTACGAGCCGGACCTGTCGGAGGAGCTGGCCCCCTACCTGATGCCCGTGGACGCGGACGGGCCGGAGATCGAGGCGCTGCTCGCACGGCTCCCCGAGGAGCCCAGCACGGTGCTGTTCCTGGTGGCTCTCAACGGCCTGATCGCCCGCGAGATCGCCTACGGCGTGCGCCTGGAGCCGGGCGTGCAGACGCCGGCCGAGACGCTGCGGCTCAAGAGCGGGTCGTGCCGCGATTCGGCCTGGCTGCTCGTGCAGGTGCTGCGCCGGATCGGGCTCGCGGCGCGCTTCGTCTCCGGCTACCTGATCCAGCTCGTGCCCGACACCACCGCGGTCGACGGCCCCGCCGGCGCGTCGGCGGACTTCACCGACCTGCACGCCTGGGCCGAGGTCTACCTGCCGGGCGCCGGCTGGATCGGCATGGACGCGACCTCCGGGCTGCTCACCGGCGAGGGCCACATCCCGCTCGCCGCGACCCCGCATTACCGCTCGGCCGCGCCGATCTCGGGGGCGGCCGAGCCGGCCAAGACCGAGTTCGGCTTCGAGATGCGGATCACCCGGGTCGCCGAGACGCCGCGGATCACCAAGCCGTATTCCGAGACGGTCTGGTCGGCCATGGACGCGCTCGGCGAGCGGGTGGACGCCGACCTCGTGGCCCAGGATGTCCGCCTGACCATGGGCGGCGAGCCGACCTTCGTGTCGGTGGACGATTTCGAGGCGCCGGAATGGAACATCGCCGCGGTCGGCCCGACCAAGCGGCGGATGGCCGACACGCTGATCCGGCGCCTGCGCGACCGGTTCGGCCCGGGCGGGCTGCTGCATTACGGGCAGGGCAAGTGGTACCCGGGCGAGAGCCTGCCGCGCTGGGCCTTCGCGCTGTACTGGCGCAAGGACGGCAAGCCGATCTGGAGCGACCCGGCCCTGATCGCCCCGGAGGTGGGCGAGGGGTCCGAGGGGACCGCCACGATCGCGCAGGCCAAGGCGTTGGCCGACGCGCTGGCCCGCCGGCTCGGTCTGTCCGACTACGTGTTCCCGACCTTCGAGGACGGCGAACTCTGGGAGAAGAAGGCGGCTGACCTGCCGGTCAACGTCACGCCGGCCGCCGCCAAGTCCGGCTCGGTGGAATTCGACGCCCGGATCCGGCGCGTCTACGCCCGCGGCCTCGGGGAGCCGGCGGGCTACGTCCTGCCGCTGGCGAGCCTGCCCACCGGCAAGGACGGCGATTCCGACCGGGTCTGGATCTCCGAGAAGTGGGCGTTCCGCCGGGGCCAGGCCTTCCTGGTGCCGGGCGATTCGCCCCTCGGCTTCCGGTTGCCCCTGTCGTCCCTGCCCTACGTGCCGCCCGAGCACTATCCCTACTACCAGCCGCAGGACCCGCTGGAGCCCCGCGGGCCGCTCCCCGACGATCCCAAGGCCGCGACGGTGGTCAACGGGGCCGGCATCACCGGCGTCGCGGTCCGCACCGCGCTGGCGATCGAGCCCCGGGACGGGATCGTGCGCGTGTTCATGCCGCCGACCCAGCGGGCCGACGAGTATCTCGAACTCGCCGCCCACCTCGAGGCGGCCGCCGCCGAACTGAGGCTGCCGATCCATGTCGAGGGCTACGAGCCGCCCTACGATGCGCGGATCGGCCTGATCAAGGTCACCCCCGATCCCGGCGTGATCGAGGTCAACGTCCACCCGGCCGCGTCCTGGCGCGAGGCGGTGGCGATCACCACCGACCTCTACGCCGAGGCAAGGCAGACCCGACTCGGCGCGGAGAAATTCATGGTCGACGGGCGCCACACCGGCACCGGCGGCGGCAACCACGTGGTCATGGGCGGCGTCACCCCGGACGATTCGCCGTTCCTGCGCCGGCCCGACCTGCTCAAGAGCCTCGTGCTCTACTGGCAGCGTCACCCGGCGCTCTCGTACCTGTTCTCCGGCCTCTACATCGGTCCGACCAGCCAGGCCCCGCGCATGGACGAGGCCCGCCACGACGGGCTCTACGAACTGGAGATCGCGCTGGCCCAGATCCCGGCCGCCGACGCGCCCAACATCCCGCGCTGGCTGGTCGACCGGGTGTTCCGCAACATCCTGGTGGACGTCACCGGCAACACCCACCGGGCCGAGATCTGCATCGACAAGCTGTACTCGCCGGACGGTCCGACCGGGCGCCTCGGCCTCCTGGAGTTCCGGGCCTTCGAGATGCCGCCGGACGCCCGCATGAGCCTCGCGCAGCAATTGCTGCTGCGGGCCCTTGTGGCGTGGCTGTGGCGCGAGCCGCAGACCGGGGGTTGTGTCCGCTGGGGCACGAACCTCCACGATCGCTTCATGCTGCCGCATTTCCTCTGGGCCGACTTCCTCGGGGTGCTGGAGGATCTGCGGGCGGCGGGCTACGCTTTCGACCCGGTCGCCTTCGAGGCGCAGGCCCAGTTCCGCTTCCCGGTCTTCGGCGTGGTCGAGCAGGGCGGGGTCCGGATGGAGCTGCGCCAGGCGCTGGAGCCCTGGCACGTGATGGGCGAGGAAGGGACCAGCGGGGGCACCGTGCGCTTCGTCGACAGCTCGGTCGAGCGGCTTCAGGTCAAGGTCGAGGGCTTCGTGCCCGAGCGGCACGTCATCGCCTGCAACGGGCGCCGGCTGCCCATGACCGGCACCGGCCGCGGCGGCGAGGCCGTGGCGGGCCTGCGCTTCAAGGCGTGGCAGCCGGCCTCCTCGCTGCACCCGACGATCCCGGCGCACTCGCCCCTGACCTTCGACATCCTCGACGTCTGGAGCGGGCGTTCGCTCGGCGGCTGCCGCTACCACGTCGCCCACCCGGGCGGACGGAACTACGAGACCCACCCGGTCAACGCCTACGAGGCGGAGGGGCGCCGCCTCGCCCGCTTCGAGCCCCTCGGCCACACGCCGGGCCGGGTCGAGATGCCCCGCGCGGAGACGAACCCCGAGTTCCCGCTGACCCTCGACCTGCGCACGCCGGCCCCGACATGACCGGAGCCCGGTGATGGAGGCGGCGCTCGCGGCCGGCGCCGCCCGGACCGAGGCGGGCGAGAGCCCGCAGGAGCGCGTCGCGCGCTGGACCGCGGGCTATCGGCCCGTCTCCGGCCGTCCCGACGAGTTCCTGGGCGGCGACGGCGCCCCCCGGGGGGCGTGGCCGCGCCTGCTCGACCATCTCGGGGCGCTCACCGAGCCGGAGATCCTGGCCCGCTTCGTCTCGGCCGAGCGGCACATCCGGGATGCCGGCATCTCGTTCCGGATCTCCGGCGACCAGCGCGAGCATCCCTGGCCGCTCGACTGCCTGCCCCTGGTGGTCGAGGCCGCCGAGTGGCGCGACCTCAGCGCCGGGATCGTCCAGCGCGCGGAACTGATGGAGGCGATCCTCGCCGATTGCTACGGCGAGGGCCGCCTGGTCGCCGACGGGCTGCTGCCCGCCGCGATCGTGGCCGGGACGCCCGAGTTCCTCCACCCCCTGCACGGGGTCGCGCCCCCCGGGGGCCACTACCTGAAGCTCTACGCCGCCGATCTCGGCCGGGGGCCGGACGGGCGCTGGCAGGTCTTGGCCGACCGGACGCAGGCGCCCTCGGGCCTCGGCTGGGCGCTGGAGAACCGCATGGTCCTGGCCCGGACCTTCCCGGACTTCTTCCAGGACCTCCACGTCGAGCGCCTGCCGGCCTTCTTCCAGGCGTTTCGCGATGGGCTGGCGCTCGGGGCCGAGCGCTCCGACCCGCGCATCTGCCTGCTGACCTCGGGGCCCTACAGCAGCACCTATGTCGAGCAGGCGGCGTTGGCCCGGTATCTCGGCCTGATGCTGGTCGAGGGCGACGACCTCGTCATGCGCGACGGCGCGCTGCACGTGCGCACCGTCTCGGGCCTGAAGCGGGCCGACGCCCTGTGGCGGCGGATCGACGCCGACTACCTCGACCCCCTCGAGCTGAACCCGGCCTCGCGCCTGGGCGTGCCCGGGGTGATCGAGGCCCTGCGCAACGGCTCCCTGGTGATGGCCAACATGCCGGGCTCCGGGCTGGTCGAATCCGCCGCGCTCGCCCCGTATCTCGACGGCATCGCCCGCCGGCTGCTGGGCGCGCCCCTGCGGCTCGGGCATCCCCGGGCCTGGTGGTGCGGCGACCTCGAAGGCCTGGCCCACGCCCAGGCGAACCTCGACAGCCTGACCCTGCGCCCGGCAGCCACGCCCCAGCGCGGGGCCGGCCGCGACGCGATGCTGGCGCCGCACGCCTTGGCGGCCGAGCGGGCGCGGGTGGTGGCGGCCCTGCGCGACCGGCCGTTCGACTACGTCGCCCAGGAGGCCGCGCCGCTCTCGACCATGCCGGGCTGGGAGCGCGGCGACAACGGCCTCTCCCTGGTGCCCCGCCCCTTCGTGGTGCGCGTCTTCGCGGCCCGGACGCCCGCGGGCTGGCAGGTCATGCCGGGGGGCTTCTGCCGGGTCTCGGAGCGCGAGGACGTCGACCCGATCGAGATGCGGCTCGGCATCCGCTCGGCCGACCTGTGGGTGCTGTCCGAGAGCCCCGTCGAGGCGCCGCTGATCGGCTCCCACGCGGCCCCGCGGGTGCGCCGGGTCGGCGGCCACCTGCCGTCGCGTGCCGCCGACGGCCTGTTCTGGTTCGGCCGCTACCTCGAACGCGCCGAGGCGGTGATCCGTCTGGTCCTGGCGCACCTGCGCAGCGTCGGCGACGCCGTGGGGGCAGACATCTCCGGGGCCCTCGACACGCCGGCCGCCCTGGCCCTGCGGGCGCTCCTCTACGAATGGGGCGCCACCGGCGCCACCGACCTGCCCACGGCCCGGCTCGCCCAGGAGGCGCTGACCGGGCGCGAGCGCTCGGGCTCGGCCCGCGCCCACATCGTCTCGGCCCGGCGCAACGCCGCCGCGCTCCGCGCCCGCCTCTCCGGCGAGGCCTGGCGGGTGCTGGCCGACCTGATCGAGATCGTGTCGCTGGACACCGAGCGGGCCTTCACCGAGTCGCAGCTCGCCGGCCGCGCCGAGCGGGCGCTGAGCCAGCTCGCCGCCCTGTCCGGGCTCACCCACGAGAACATGAGCCGGGCGGAGGGCTGGCACTTCGTCGAGCTCGGCCGGCGCGTCGAGCGGGCGATCAACACCTGCACCTTCGCGCTGTCCTTCGCCAACGACGAGGCGACCCCGGGCTGCCTCGGGGTGATGCTCTCGCTCAGCGACTCGCAGATCAGCTACGGCCGGCGCTACATGCAGGGCGCGGCCCTCGACCCGGTCCGCGACATGGTGCTGCTCGACCCCTACAACCCGCGCTCGATCGCCTTCCAGGCGGAGGCGATCGCCCGGCACCTCGACGACCTGCCGGCCCTGTCGGCCGACGGCATCCCGGAGCCGCATCGCCGCATCGCCTCCCGGATCCTGGCGGAGCTGCGCAGCGGCGAGGCCGCCGATTTCGACGCCGTGCGCCTCACCGCCCTGGAGACCGACCTCGAACGCCTCGCCGACGGCATCGCGGTGCGTTACTTTCCGGCCGGGCCGAACGCGCTGCGCCCGGAAAAGCTGACGGGTCTGGCGTGATGATGGACCCCGTGGATTCCGGCTTGGATTCCCGGTGGGATTCTCGGCCCTGCGTCAGGATCGCCGCAAGACCGGTGATCCTTTCGGCCTATGATGCCTGCGACAGACGTCAAATCGCGCGGCCGCCGGGATGATCTACACGCTGCGCCACCGCACGACCTACCGCTACGGCAAGCCGGTGCGCTTCGCCCGCTGCGCCCTGCGGCTCAAGCCGCAGGACGGCGAGGGCCAGAGCGTGCTGGCGAGCGCCGTGACCATCGACCCGAGCCCCACCACCGCGGTGATGCGGCGTGACTATTTCGGGATCGAGGCCGTGGCGATCACCCTCGACACCCCCCACACCACCTTCAGCGTCGAGGCGCTCTCCACCGTGCGGGTCGAGCGCCGCGTCCCGCCGGAGCCCGAGGCCGGCCAGCCGTGGGAGCGGGTCCGCGACGCCGTGGTGGCCGGGTGCGACCTCCGCGGCCGGGCGCCGGTCCATTTCCTGTTCCCGAGCGGCCGGGTCCCCCTCGTCCCCGCTGTCACCGACTACGCCCGCACCAGCTTCATGCCGGGCCGCAGCGCCTATGGGACGGCCTACGACCTGATGCTGCGCATCCGCGCCGACTTCCGGTTCGACGCCAAGGCCACGACTGTGCGCACGCCGCTCGCCGAATCCTTCGCGCTCCGGGCCGGGGTCTGCCAGGATTTCGCCCACGTGATGATCGCGGGCCTGCGCGGCATGGGGCTGCCGGCCGCCTATGTCAGCGGCTACCTGCGGACCGTGCCGCCGCCGGGCCGGCCGCGCCTGCGCGGCGCGGACGCGAGCCACGCCTGGGTGGCGGGCTGGCTCGGCCTCGACCCGACCAACGGCGTGGCGGTGCGGGACGACCACATCGTGGTGGCCCGGGGCCGCGACTACGGCGACGTGGCGCCGGTGGACGGCATCGTCAGCGGCTCGGGCAAGCAGCGCCTCAAGGTCGAGGTCGACGTGATCCCCGAGACCGAGACGCAGGATTTTTCCCAAGCCGGTCTCGCCCTGGTGGGGTGAAACCAGGCCCGGCCGCGTCGCTCGGCGCGCCGTGACGGCGACGTGTCGGGGTTGCCCGCTTCGCCTCGACGTTCCTCGCGGCGTCATCCCATCTGTTTCCTGTTACGCAGGGGGGCATCGATGGCCACGCCCATCGCTCAGCAGGTTCGGAAGCATCGGGATGCCTTGCGCGCGGCGGGGCTCCGGCCGGTGCAGATCTGGGTGTCGGACACGAGCCGGCCGGGCTTCGCCGAGGAAAGCCGGCGGCAATCGCGGCTGGTGGCGGCAGCCGATGCGTCCGCCCCTGAGCTGAACGCCATCCTCGACGCCGCCCTCGCGGATCTGGACGACCTAGCCGAGTCGTGAGGCGCGGCGATCTCGTCACCGTGGCTAAAGCATCGTTCCGAAAGGTGGCCTCCGGCTTTCGGAAAAGGACGATGCGAATCAACGCGCTAGGGCGGGCGATTTCGGGAAACCGCGGCCGGCCCTCGTGATCCAGTCCGACGCATTCGCGCAGACCGGCACCGTGACGGTCCTCCTGCTGTCGGCGACCTTGGTGGACGCGCCGCTGATCCGGCTGACCGTGCAGCCGACGCCGGGGAACGGCCTGAACAAGCCGTCTCAGATCCAGATCGACAAGGGCATGTCGGTGAGGCGCGAGAAGGTCGGGGCGTCGATCGGCCGCCTCGATGACGCGACCCTGCTGGCGGTGACGCGTTCCCTCGCGCTGTTCCTCGGTCTCGCGTAGTTTTGGCGACCGGATCGGCCGTCCTCACCACATCGTCTTGGCGGCCCGCCCCGGCCATTCCGCGTCGTAGGCCTGGCCGCCGACCTCCCCCGCGGTGAGCGCGGCCAGGATCGCCCCGGGGCTCGGCAGGTCCGCCGGATCGACCCGGGCCTCGGGCTCCCACAGCCGGGCGCGAACGATCGCCCGGGCGCATTGAAAATACGCCGCCTCGACCGTGATCACGAGGGCCGTGCGCGGCGCGTGCCCGTCCACGCGGAACGAATCCAGAAGATCCGGGTCGGCCGAGATCACCGCCGTGCCGTTCACCCGGAAGGTCGTGCCCGAGCCCGGGATCAGGAACAGCAGCGCCACCCGGGGATCGCGCACGACGTTGCGCAGGGAATCGATCCGGTTGTTGCCGCGCCGGTCGGGCAGGATCAGCGTGCGCGGGCCGGCCACCCGCACGAAGCCCGGCCGGTCGCCCCGGGGGCTGCAATCGAGCCCCTCGGGACCGCTGGTCGCCAGCACCGCAAACGGCGCGGCGGCGATCAGCGCCGCGTAGTCCGGCGTGATCGCCGCCGTGACCTTGGCCACGGAGGCGGGCGCCAGGGACGGCGCGTAGATCGCCTCCAGCGCCGCGATGCTGTCGATGACCATCGCGCTCACGCGACGACGTCGGCGGGGCGGCCTACGAAGGCGGCGTGTTCGGCCACCAGAGCCCCCGACAGGGCCGCCGCGATCAGCGCCCGGGTCTCCGCCACCCCGTAGAGGGCCACGAAGGAGCCGAAGCGCGGCCCCCGCGCCTCGCCGAACAGCACGTTGTACAGGCTCGTGAACCACGCCTGCGACACGCCCGGGCGCCCATCCGGGCTCTTGGCCTTGCCGGACGTATCGGGGAAGTGGCGCCGCCCGACCTCGTAGACCGCCGCCTGCAGGGCCTCCGGATCGGTGGAGCCGGCATGGGCCGCCAGGGTCTCCGACAGGTCATCAAGGGCCGCCCGCTCCTCCTCCGTCGGCGCCCGGTAGGTCTTGGCCGGGCGCACGAAATCCGAAAAATATTTCAGCGCGTGGACCACCAGCCGGTCGAGCCCCGGATGGGTCTCCGGCCCGGTCTGCGGCGCATAGCGGCGGATGAAGCCCCACAGCACCGCCGGATCCTCGGTGTTGGCCACCGCGGCGAGGTTGAGCAGCATCGCGAACGTCAGGCTCGCGCCCTCGACCCGCTCCGGCTCGGGTGGGTTCCCGGCATGCAGGTGCCAGACCGGGTTGCCGAGGCGCAGCTTCGCGTCCTGGCCGGCATAGCGGTCGAGGAAGCCGATATACTCGTCGACGTTGCGCGGGATCACGTCGAAGAACAGTCGCTTGGCCTCGCGGGGCTTGTTGTACATGAACAGGCCCAAAGATTCCGGCGTGCCGTACTTCAGCCAGTCGTCGATGGTCAGGCCGTTGCCCTTCGACTTCGAGATCTTTTGGCCCTTCTCGTCGAGGAACAGCTCGTAGTTGAACCCGTCCGGCGGCTCGCCGCCGAGCGCCCGGGCGATCTTGCCCGACAGCTTGACCGAATCGATCAGGTCCTTGCCGGCCATCTCGTAATCGATGCCGAGCGCGACCCAGCGCATCGCCCAGTCGGGCTTCCATTGCAGCTTGGCGTGGCCGCCGGTCACCGGGGTCTCGTAGCGCTCGCCCGTGGCGGGATCGCGCCAGACCAGCGTGCCGGTCTCGACCCGTACCTCGTCGATCGGAACCTGCATGACGTGGCCGGTGACCGGGTGCAGGGGCAGGAAGGGCGAATAGGAGGCCGAGCGTTCCGCCCGCAGCGACGGCAGCATGATCTCCATCACGGCATCGTAGCGCTCCAGGATGCGCATCAAAGCCGCATCGAACACGCCCGAGCGATAGCAGTCCGTCGCCGAGCGGAACTCGTAGGCGAACCCGAAGGCATCCAGGAAGCGGCGCAGCTCGGCGTTGTTGTGCGCCCCGAAGCTGTCGTGGGTGCCGAACGGGTCCGGCACGCGGGTGAGCGGCTGGTTGAGATGCGCGGCCAGCATCTCGCGGTCGGGCACGTTGTCCGGGACCTTGCGCAGCCCGTCCATGTCGTCCGAGAAGGCGATCAGCCGGGTCGGCACCGCGTCCCGGGTCAGCACCCGGAAGGCGTGGCGGACCATGGAGGTGCGGGCGACCTCCCCGAAGGTGCCGATATGCGGCAGCCCCGACGGCCCGTAGCCGGTCTCGAACACCACCTCGGTCGTGCCGGATTTCTCCAGCCGCGCGACGAGCTTGCGCGCCTCCTCGAAGGGCCAGGCGGCGGCGGTGGCGGCCGCCTCGATCAGGTCGGGGTCGAGGGTCAGGGCAGGTGCGGCGGGCATGATCTGGGGACTGAGGGTACGCTGGGATCGCGCACCCTAGAGCGGTTCGAGCCCCAGCGGAACGCCCGTCGGCGCAATCCGGTGTCCCGGCGGCGTTCGGGGCGGGCTGGTTGGGCTAAGCGCAGCCACACAGGCCATGCTTGGCCCGGATGGCGCGCACCTTGGCGTCGGTCGCGAAATCGCCCCGCGCAACCGCGGCATCGGCGGCGTCCTGCTCCGCCTCCTCCTCCGGTGTGAATCGATAGACCGACGAAGCATCAGCAATGAAGGCCAGCATCACACGGGCGATCTCGTCCTGCATTTCCGGAGCGAGATCCCGCGTCTTGGCCACCGCCTTGTCGAGCAGATCCGTCATGCCTCGATCCTGTCGGGGAGACCCCGCGCGGTGCAGGATCCCCGATTCGCTGCCGGGAAGAAAGCCCTCAGAACGGGCTCACCGGGAAGAACCGCAGGTACAACTCGGTGTACTTCCCGTCGTCCCAGACCCGCTGGAGCGCGTCGTCCAGCGCCCGGGAGAGGGCGGCGTCCTCCGGGCGGGTGATCAGCCCGATGCCCTCGCCGAAATAGCGGTTCTCCAGGTAGGCGCCGCCGATCAGGGCACAGCAATTCTCCGCCTCCTGGCCGCCGACATAGAGGGCGAGGTTGAGGCCGTCGGCGAACAGGTAGTCGATCTCGCCGCGCTTGAGCGCGCCCTCGGCGGCCGCGAGGTCGAGGAACTCCTTCGGGACGGCTTTGGGGAAGAACGCCTTCAGGTAGGCCGCATGCGCACTGCCGCCCATCACCCCGACGCTGCGGCCGGCGAGCGCCGCCGCCGAGGGGACCGGCAGGCCCTTGTCGGCCCGCGCGGCGAAGCGCGCTGGCCAGCGGAAATACGGGCGCGTCGCCAGGAATTTCTCGCGTAGGGGCGCGGTCAGCGGGATGGCGGCCGCGATCACGTCGCCCTGGCGGCTGTCCAGGGCGTCCAGCAGGGTGTCGAAGCGGCGCGCCTGCACCGTGCAGGTGATCGTCAACTTCTCGCAAACCGCCCGGGCGAGCTCGACCACGAAGCCGGTCGGGTTGCCGTCCGGGCCGGCAAAGTGCAGCGGCGGGAACTCGTCGTCGGTCAGGAATCGAACGGCCCGGCCGGTCTGGGGCGCCTCGATCCGCTCGCCGCGGCTGCGCGGATTCCAGAAATCCGGGACCGTCACGGCGGGCGTCGCCTCCTGCGGCGCGGCGGTCGCCGCCGCACGGGCGGGCAGCGGACCGGTCCAGACGAGAGCGGCGAGCGCAGCCAAGGCGAGCACGGCGAAAGCGCGTGCGGATCGCGCTCCGCCCGCCCTTGACGGCGGAAATGCGGCGATGCTCCTCTCGGAGGGCGGGAACGGGGTCTGGCTCACGCCCCTCCCCTATCACGTCCTGCCCTACCACGTCCTGGGGCTGCCGGGGGAGCGTCGGCATGTCGGTGCAGCGCCTGCCCACGGCCGCGATCGCCCCGAGGATGTCCCTTCCGCCGGAGATCGCGTTCCTGCTTGCCGAAGGGATCGACGCCCACCTCCTGACCCGGGCGGCCCGGGACGCCGCCGCCGCCGGGACCGATGCGGCGACCGCGCTGCTGAATGCCGGGCTGATGGAGGAGACGGCCTATTACCGCGCCCTGGCCCGACGCCTCGGCGCCCCGTTCCTCGGCGGTCCGATCCCGTTCGGCCTGGGTCTACGCTTCCCCGACAGCCTGGTCGCCGGGCTCGCGCCCCTCGCCCTCGGATCTGGCGCCGCCTGCGTGCTGGCGCCCCGTGGCCGGCTGATCGCCGAACTGCTCAACGGGCCGCGCCGCGCCGCGATGCCGGCGATCACCAGCCCGACGCATCTGCGCGAGGCGGTGTTCGCCGCGATCCCGGGGGCGGTTGCGGATCACGCCGCGCAGGATCTGCGGCGGCACGCGCCCGAACGGTCCGTGCCCTCCGAGCCGGCGAGCCGGTGGCTGCTGCTCCTCGTCCTCGTGCTGATCGCGGGGCTCTGCCTGTTCGCGGTGTTGCCGGCGCCCCTCGCCCGTGCCGTGACCCTGACCGGGCAGGCCCTGTTCCTGGCCATGACGACGGTCCGGCTCGCCGCGCCGATCATCGCGGCGCCGGTGGCGGCCGAGGCCGTCGAGCTGCTCGCCGACGCCCACCTGCCGGTCTACACGGTGCTCGTCGCCCTCCACCGCGAGGCGGCGGTGGTGCCCGACCTGATCCGGGGACTCGCTGCCCTCGACTATCCGCCGGCGAAGCTCGACATCAAGCTGCTGATCGAGGCGGACGACGCCGAGACCGCGGCCGCCCTGGCGCCGATCGCCCTGCCGGCCCGATTCGAGGTGATCACGGTGCCGCCGGGGGCGCCCCGCACCAAGCCGCGGGCGCTCAATGCCGCGCTGCCGCTCGCCCGCGGCGCCCTGCTCACGGTCTACGACGCCGAGGACGTGCCCGATCCCGGGCAGCTGCGGCTGGCCGCGTCGCTGTTCGCGCGCCTGCCCGAAAGGACCGCCTGCCTGCAGGGCCGCCTCGTGATCGACAATGCCGGCGATTCCCGTCTGGCCCGGGCCTTCGCGCTGGAATACGCGGGCCTGTTCGACGTGCTGAACCCGGCGCTCGCGCGCCTCGACGTGCCGGTCCCCCTCGGGGGCACATCGATGCACCTGCGCACCCGGGTGCTGCGGGCGCTGCACGGCTGGGACCCCTGGAACGTCACCGAGGATGCCGATCTCGGGATGCGGCTCGCCCTGGCGGGCTACGCGGTCGGCGACCTGCCGAGCGCCACGATCGAGGAGGCGCCGGCCCGGCTGGGCCCCTGGCTGGCCCAGCGCACCCGCTGGCTGAAGGGCCTGATGCAGACCAGCCTCGCCCATGGCCGCCGCCCCCTGGCCAACGCCTGCCGCCTCGGCACCCTGGAGGCGCTCTGCGCGGCGGCGCTGGTGCCCGGCACGGTGGCCTCGGCGCTCGCCTACCCCGTCTGCCTCGCCTACGCCGCCTGGCGTTACTTGGTCGCGGAGATTCCGGCCGCCCCGTCCTTCCCGGACAACCTCGTGGCCGGGGTCGCCATGACGCTGTTCGGTGTGGGGTTCGCCGCCATGGTGCTGCCGACCCTGATCGGCTGCGCCCGGCGCGGCTGGGGCGACCTGGCGCAGTCGGCCCCCTGGATGCCGGTCTATTTCCTGCTCGTCAGCCTGGCGGCGTGGCTCGCCCTGATCGAGCTGGTCCGCGCGCCGGTGCGCTGGAACAAGACGCCGCACGGCCTGTCGCGCACCTCGCGCAGCGGCCGGCTGCGACGGCGGGCGCCGCCGTGACGGGCGGTTTCCGATGGCTCGGCCGCCACGCGCGTGCGGAACTTTGGGAACAGTCGGCCAAGCCGGCTCGTTCGGCCCCTGCGGCACGTCGCTTTGGCGAGCCGGAGACGACTAGGACAACTCTATGGCTACCGGTACCGTGAAGTGGTTCAACGAGACCAAGGGCTACGGCTTCATCCAGCCCGATGATGGCGGCAAGGACGTGTTCGTCCACATCTCGGCTGTCGAGCGCGCAGGGATGCGCAACCTGATCGAGGGACAGAAGATCTCCTACGACGTCGAGGCCGATCGGCGCAGCGGCAAGGAGAGCGCGGCCAACCTCAAGGCCGACTGAGCTTTCCCAATCCGGGACCGAGGCGCGCGCATCCGCTTGCGCTTTGGCTAACCGGAGCCGGCTATCACCGGTCCTGCGAGCCGCGTTGCGTATCGGCTCGCGCCGGTGAGATCCACGACCCCCCGCTGCCCGGTGATCGGATCCGGGCGCGGGGGGGCGTGTCACGCCTCGTCCCCGGACGAATGGGCGACCGCCGGACCCCGGTAGAGCAAGGTCGCGTGCCGGTCATGCGTCTTCCACACCGGCAACGAACCCTCCCGAACGAACATCGCGAAGGCCTCGACCGCCTCCCAGCGCTCGAACGCGTCCGCGCCGTCCAGGGCACGACCCACGATACAGGCGGCCTCCGGGGCGTCTGGGGATGAGCCGGGACTGCGACGCTCCAGCGCGAAGACGACGCCCGCCCGATCGGGCCTCAATGCGTCCGGCAGGGCGCCGATCCGACGCCAGAGGCAGTGCCATTGCACGCAGGCCTCGGGACGCTCGGGGTAGATCCCGCAATCCCGGCCGGAATTGTGCCGGCACAGGGTTCCCGCCGGCTTGGCCAGCGCCTTGATCTCCAGGATGCGGCAGCAGGCCGTGCAGGATCCGCAGGATCGGCCGGGAACGAGCGCGCCTGCGGCGTTTGGGACGGTCAAGCGCGGGGTGCCGCGGCCGGGTTTGTCATCGCTGCCGATCCTGTCGGGGGCGGGTGCCGCGAGGACGCCCGCCCGGGCTGCTAAACTGTTGAAATCACCGCCTGCGGTGCAGGACCTTGCCGATGCCCGACACGGCAACGCTCTGGGACCTGGTGACCGACGAGCGCATCGCGACCGGGGCGGTCGGCCGTGCGGTCGATGCCTATCTCGCGGAGCCCGCGACGCGGACGCACGCCTTGGGGCCGGATCACGTCCTGGATCTGGCCGCGGCCGTCGCGGCGCACGCCTTCGCGCCGGCCAAGACGGTCGTTATCGAGGCCGGCGCACCGCAGGGCCGTGCGGTCGGCCCTGTTCATGCGCGGCCCACGATCGCGATGACGCCCCCGACGGCGTCATCGCGATCGGACGATCCTACTCGTCGTCGTCGTCGTTGACCTCGACGAGGTCGGAGGTGTTGTCGTCGTCCTCGTCGACCACGAGGGTGTCGTCCTCGACCGTCTCGCCGTCGTCCTCGATGTCCAGGGCGTCGTCG
Source organism: Methylobacterium sp. WL7 (assembly GCF_008040085.1). Lineage (NCBI taxonomy): Bacteria > Pseudomonadati > Pseudomonadota > Alphaproteobacteria > Hyphomicrobiales > Methylobacteriaceae > Methylobacterium > Methylobacterium sp. WL7. The sequence goes on from NZ_VRVG01000066.1 coordinate 24,710, forward strand.
CCCTCGGTATCGGTGTCCTTGTCGGCCTCTTCGGCCTCGACCTCGTCGAGGGACACGAGCTCGGGGCCCTCGGCCTCGTCCTCCTCTTCGACCGGCGCCTCCTTGCGGGCGACGACGGGAGGGGCCGCCCTGCCGAACGAGGTCGCGACCGCGGTCGGGACGACTTCGCCCGAGTAGGGGGAGACGACGGGATCCTTGTTGAGGTCGTAGAACTTCTTCCCCGTCGTCGGGCAGATCCGCTTTGTACCAAGGTCCGGACGCGCCACTGCAACTCTCCTTAAGAACGTGTTCGATGCCGGATCGCCGGCGTGGTTTCGACGGTGTGTAGCACAGGACGGCGCCCGGTGGCCCGCCTCGACCGAGACGGATCCCACAGGGCCGCCGCCGGGGCGGTGCCCGGCCCGACGCGCCCGCCCGGATGCCCGGGCCCGCGGTGCCGTACCGGTCCGTTGCCCCCAGCCCATGACAGATTGCGCCGCGGAATGCCCGCAGGTGACTGGCATCCGCGCGGCAAGGCTGGCATAGGGCACTTATGTCAGACGTACCACACCCCTACTCCATCGAGGTCTCCCCCATCGCCAAGCCGGAGGGCCATTTCCAATGGGCCATCCGCCGGAGCGGCAAGCTGATCGAGCGATCCGATCGTCCGCACCGCAGCGAGGCGAAGGCGTTCGAGAGCGCCATGGAGGCCATCGAGCGCGCCATGAAGCCGGGCGCCGACGGCGGCCGTCGCTGAACACATGATCCGGGCGGCGCGCCTCACGATCCCTGATCTGAGGCGCGCCGCACCGATTCGGTGACGATGCCGGCGGCCCGCTTTGCGGCGGGTTCAGCCAGCATGCCTGCGCTCGCCTGCCTTGTCAGGGGGCGGCCGGGCGGCGTGTGGGCGACGGCCGGAGAACCAACGGCGGCCCCGCTCGTTATTGAACATGCCGCAGCGGAAAGACCAGCCTGACTGCACCTGCGAGACCCTGCGGGAACGCCTCGCGTTCAACATCCTGTTGGACGAGTTCGCGATCGCCGCGTTGTCGGACGCGCTCGTGCTGCTGAACGCCACCGATGACGATCCGGGCGTCACCCAGATCGAGCACACGATCCGGACCCACCGCATCGCGATCCTGAAGCAGCGCGTCATCCTCGGCGCGGCGGGCATCGAACTCGAATGACGGCCGCGCCGCCTTTCGTCGTGCGGGCGAGGAAGCCCCACGGGACCGCGACATACAACTGCCCGACGCCGGAATGGGCGCTCAAGAAGCTGGGCGATTTTCGGGCCGCCGGCCACGACAACATCAGCATCACCGGGCCGGACGGGCAACCCCTCGACGAGGCGGATCTGCGCGCGCTGGTCGAGGGCCGGGACGGCCCGGTGCGCAGCGCCGGCCGCGTCACCGTCGATCTCAAATCCTGAGCCCCGCCTGACGCGGGCGCCGCCGGTCCGGTGGATTGGCCCGGTCAGCATTCCGGTAGGTTCACCGCGAGCCCGGCCAGGCTCGTCTCCTTGTATTTCGCGCTCATCTCCTCGCCGGTCTGCCGCATCGCCGCGATGCAATTGTCCAGCGGCATGAAATGCGAGCCGTCGCCGCGCAGAGCCAGCGAGGCCGCCGCCACCGCCTTGGTTGCGCCGATCCCGTTGCGCTCGATGCAGGGCACCTGCACCAGGCCGGCGACGGGATCGCAGGTCATCCCCAAGTGATGCTCCAGGGCGATCTCGGCGGCGTTCTCGACCTGGGCGGGCGTCCCGCCGAGCACGGCACAGAGGCCGGCCGCCGCCATGGCGCTGGCCGAGCCGACCTCCCCCTGGCAGCCGGCCTCCGCCCCGGAGATTGAAGCGTTGTGCTTGATCAGGCCGCCGATGGCGGCGGCTGTCAGGAGGAATTCCGGGATTCGGCCCGGATCGGCGCCGATGCAATGGTCGATGTAGTACCGGATAACCGCTGGGACGACGCCGGCGGCGCCGTTGGTCGGCGCGGTCACGACCTGGCCGCCGGCCGCGTTCTCCTCGTTGACCGCCATGGCGTAGACGCTCAGCCAATCCGCCATGACGTGCGGCTGGGCGGTGTTCGAGCCGTGCTCGCGGTTGAGCTGGTCCCGGATCCGCTTGGCCCGGCGCTTGACCCGCAGGCCGCCAGGCAATTCGCCCTCGCGGGCCAGGCCGCGCTCGACGCAGGCATTCATGGCCTGCCAGATCCGGGTGAGGCCGGCATCGACCTCCGCGTCGGGGCGGCCGACGGCCTCGTTCGCGCGTTTCATCGCGGCCACCGACAGGCCGCTGTCGCGGGCCATGCGCAGCATCGCGGCCGAGGTCTCGAACGGGTACGGCCACAGCCGCAGATCCGCGGCCGCGGTGGGCGGCGGCACCTCGGCCGCGCGCTGGGCCGCGGTGACGACGAAGCCGCCGCCGATCGAGTAGTAGGTCTCGGAGACGAGCGGCGCGTCCGCCGCGTCGAGGGCGGTAATCACCAGGCCGTTCGCGTGACCGGGCAGCGGCGGCCCGTAATCGAACACGATCGCGGTCGCCGGATCGAAGGCCAGGACCGGCAGGCCCGCCGGAGCGAGACGCTTCTCGACGCGCAGCGCCTCCAGCGCGCGTTCGGCCTCGTCCATGGGGATATCGGCCGGCCGGAAACCGAGGAGACCGAGTGCTACGGCGCGGTCGGTGGCGTGTCCCCGCCCCGTGAACGCCAGCGAGCCGTGCAGCGTCGCCCGGAGGGCGGCCGCCCCTGCGCCCGACTCGTGCCGGCGCAGGAGGTCCAAGAAGTCGGCGGCCGCCGTCATCGGCCCCATCGTGTGGGACGACGAGGGGCCGAGGCCCGGCTTGAACACGTCGAACACGCTCAGAAACATCGGTTTGCCTGTCCCGGCCGCAGGGACCCGTCATGGCCCGCGGCACCTTTTCTCTGAAAGCCAGCTTCGCGTCATAGGCGCAGCTGCCCGGTCGTGCGCGGCCTGCCTGCCGGAGCCGGCCTTCCCATGCGGCGATCGGGACCGTCCCGTATCGAGGCCCGCCAGCTCCGAATGGAAGAAACGCGCCAAGCGGCGATTACGGCCCGGATCCCGGCCAAGGCCCCCCGGGGGCGGGTATCAATGCCTCGCCTCGCGCCGGACCGATGTCGTTCCGGCGGCCACATGGAGGGAGGCCGGAGGGTCGGACAGGGAACCGGCCTCCGCCGGCAGGTGCTTGCCGGGCGGCGCGCGGCCGCGGCGCCGGCGTGCTACGCCCCGTCGGCGCCGCCCTCGACCGCGGCACGGTCCGGTTCCGGCGTCTTGGGTTCCGAGCTTCGTGCGGGCGCCTCTCGGCCTTCGTCCGGCGCCGCCTGCGGATGGCCGTTCGCACCGAGCCGCTTCCGGCCGGCGCGCGCGCTCGCATTCCGGTCCTCCGGAGAGGGGTGGGCGCTGCCGCTCTGATCCCGGGCCATCACGAACTCCTGACCTTAAGTCCAACCGCCGAGGCGGTCGGGGGTTCGGTGCCGGCGCCGCTGCGCTTTTTCGACGGCCGGAAACCGTTCCCGGTCCCGATGCGGCCGGGGCGTTGAGCCCCGGCGCGCGGCAGCTTCAGTAGCGGCAGACCCTCCGCGGGCCGAAGGGCGTCGGGCGGAAGAAGCAGCGGGGACCGTAGAAGCGCGGCCGGCGGTAGATCGGGCGGCAGCGGCCGTAGGGCCCGGGGGCGAAGCCGGGACCGCACCCGTAGGCGATCGCGGCGATCGGCGCGGTGCCGGTGATGGCGTCGGCGGCCGTCGGTGCCAGCGGCGCGGCGCCGGCCGACGCCAAGCCGAGACCGCCGGCGACGGCTGCAACCGCCGCGAGCATCTTCACGTGCATCATGATCAGACCCTCCGTGCAAACCTGCACCGGAACCGCCCGGCGCAAGGCGAGGGGAGATTGGTCCTGCGGCCTGAATAGCGGCTGACCTCCGCTTTGACAGCCCGGAAACATGAATGGGTCCGCAGGTCCGGGAGCGGATTACCGGCCGCCGGACTTGTCGCGCTCCGCTCCGAGGCTGGTGCCGCCCCGGGCCGCCCCCTCCGCCTCGGTACCGGCCCGATCCATCGGGCCGTCCTGGGGCTTGACCGTGCCGGTGGCTGTATCGAGCGGCGCGTCGGCCAGTCCCTCGCTGTTGGGCTTGCCGTGGGGCATCCGCTGCGCCTGCGTGTCGGCCGGCCCGTCAGCCATGCTGGGATCCTTTCGCGTCGGGCGATCCGGCCTTCGGGCCCTCGTCCGGGGATGCCTGGTCGGAGTCGGCGCCCGGCGGGACTGGTTGATGCCCGGCGGCCGCCCGCGCCCGGCGGTGGGCGTCGTATTCGGTCTCGGCGAGGTCTTGCGTGTTGGCCGTCGGTCCGTCGGGCATGCGGGACTCCCTTTCGGGGACAACCGCGTAAGACGCTTCCGGTATCCGCCCCCCTCGACCGCGGGGCCGTCGGGATGTCGGCGCGGCGTGCCCGACGTTCGGTCGCAGCGGGCCGGATGCGCGCGCAGGAACACCGCGACGACCGTGGTGTTGACGGCCAAATCTACAGGCGCGAGGCGCAGCGATGTCGGGAACCGCCAAGAAGACAGATCCGAAGCTGTGGGAGAGGGTCAAGCGCGCGGTCACCGAATCCGACAAGGGCGGCAAGCCCGGTCAATGGTCGGCCCGCAAGGCCCAGATGGCGACCGCGGAATACAAGAAGGAAGGCGGCGGCTACGCCGGCAAGAAGGCGTCCGACAACCACCTCACGCAATGGACCGAGGAGGAGTGGGGCACGAAGTCCGGCGCCGAGAGCGGCGAGACCGGTGAGCGCTACCTGCCCAAGAAGGCCCGCGAGAGCCTGACCGATGCGGAATACGCCGCCAGCACCGCCAAGAAGCGCGCCGACACGCGCAAGGGCAAGCAGTACTCGAAGCAACCCAAGGCGGCTGCCGAGAAGGCCGCGGCGGCGCGCGAGGCAGGACACGAAAGCACGACGAAGGCCGAGCTGATGCGCAATGCTAGGGCGCAGAACGTCCCCGGCCGCTCGCGGATGTCGAAGGCCGAGCTGGAGCACGCCGTCCAGGCCTGACCGGGGTCGCAAACATGAAGACGTCCCGGGATGTGATCCCGGGACGCTTCTCGACCAAGCAGCCAGTCTGATCGGGCTGGGGATGCTCAGGTCAAGCGGTTTCGGCGCCGCTTAGTACGAGCCGAACTTGTAGTTCAGGCCGGCGCGGACGACGGCGAACTCGTCGTCGCGGCGACCGATCGGGGTCACGTAGGCTGGTGCCAGGTTGGCGGCGTTGACGAGCAGGACACCCTGGTTGCGGGTGCCGCGGTCGAGGTTCACGTACAGGCCTTCGACCTTGAGCGTCACGGCGCTCGAACGGAAGAAGTTCAGGAACGAGTCGG
>NZ_VRVG01000067.1:0-28752 GCF_008040085.1 Methylobacterium sp. WL7
GCCGGCCCCCGATCCCACTGCGGCCGCCGCCGCGCAGGTCGAGCAGCCCTGCGGGGCCCGCGCGGCGCGCTACGAGGGTGGCAAGGGGTTCAAGATGGTCGTGACCCGCGCCGGGCAGGTGCGGACCACGAATCCGCTCCGGCCGCTGACCCCGGAGGTGAACGAGGTCCTGCAGGTGGTGATCGCCGGCAAGGTCGCCACCGCGTACGGGCCGGATTTCGCCACGCTGCGGCGCGGCACGGCGCCGGCCACCATCGAGGCGATGCTCGGCGGGCCGATCCGCTGGCAGCCGTCCCTGCCGATCCTGGCGGACCCGATCACCATCGTGGCCGAGGAGGGCTCGACCCTGGCGCAACTCGCGTTCCGCGCCTGCGAGGATCCCCCCGCCGTCAAGGCCGCGCCGAAGGCCCAGGCCAAGAAGAAGGCCCCCGTCCGGCGCGCGGCGCCGAAGGAGGCCACCCAGAAGGCGCCCCCGGGCTTCTCCATGCCCCAGGGCGCGATCGCCGAGTGAGCGCCTACTTCTGCTTGGCGATGACCTTGTCCTTGATCCCGTCGTAGACGTTCTGCGGGATGATCTTCTTGGAGACGAGGTCGTCCTTGCCGCGATAGGGCCGGCCCTTGATGATCGCGGCGGAGCGGGCGGCGCCGATGCCCGGGAGGGCGTCGAGGTCGGCGGCGCTGGCGCTGTTGAGGTCGAGCAGCGCGCCCTTGGCGGCGTTCGGCGGCCCGGCGACCGGCGCGCTCGGGGCGGCCGGCCTGGCGGGGGCGGTCGGCGTCGCGGGGCTCGATGTCTGCGGAGCCTGCGCGAGGGCAGGCACAGCCATCAGGCTCGAGAGCAGGGCGAGGACGGCAAACGTCGTTTTGGAGGAAGCCATGGCGTGTCTCCCGAGGGGTCGGCCCGCTCCGCGGCGCCGTGGAAAAAATCTGGGCCCGGCGACTTGAACCCGGGCTTAACGGTTGTGTCGCCGCACCTCTAGCCAGGGGCCGGCGCCGACGCTATAAGCGCGCCCTCATCCGTATCCCGCGGTGTGCGAGGCGATCCTCGATCGAGGAGCCGCTCGCGCGCCGCTTTGCCCGCGGCATCACGAAGGATTCCTGCCATGGCCGTTCCGAAGCGAAAGACTTCCCCCTCCCGTCGCGGCATGCGCCGCTCGGCCGACGCCCTCAAGGCGCCGACCTACGTCGAGGACAAGGACTCGGGCGAGCTGCGCCGTCCGCACCACATCGACCTGAAGACCGGCATGTACCGCGGCCGCCAGGTCCTGAAGGTGAAGTCCGCCGAGGCGTAAGCGTCACGGCCGGCTCGACGCTTCGTCGGTCCGGCCTCGCCCTCATCCCCGGGAAGCGCTTGCGAAGCAGGCGCCTCACCGTGCCGGGAGGGGGTTGGAACGTGCGTTACGCTTACCGCCCGCAATGACGGCGGCGGCGATGCAACGAAATTACGCGAGCCGCCGGGCAGTCTCGGCGTAGCGCGCCGCGGCCGCCTTCGTGCGTTCCAGCCGCGACGGCCTGAGGGTCGGGTCGGTGGCGATCAGCAATTGCGCCACGAAGCCCGCGCAGGCGCCGCCGGAGCCGAATCGGTCCGGCATCAGGATCGTGACGCGCGCCTCGCGCCGTCCCCCATCGACCACCACCAGCGCCCGAGCCGGCGAGACGGCGTCCGTCGCCGCGACCGCCCCGGCCGCAGCGCCCACGGATTGCGCGGGCCTGCTCCAGGTTGCACCGGTCCGGCCGACTGTCCCGATCCGCGCCATCGCAACATCCCCTGCACGTTTCCGCGCTCATGTTGCAAACGTGGGGCCGGCGTTAATGGTTCGTCAACTTGTCAAAAACGCTTAGGATCGGCCGGAGTGATTGGTTTTGGCACGGCCAAGATTACTTCTTGGCCAGGTCCTCGAGGCGCTGCTGCATCTCCAGCATCTGCCGTTTGAGGTCGTCCAGCTCACCGCCGGCATAGCCCCCCTGGGCCCCCTGCGCGGCCGCCTGCGGAGCCTGGGGCTGCGCCCCGCCGGCGGGCGGCGTGAAGCCGGTGAACATCTTCATGGCGTCGCCGAAGAAGTTCATGTTGGTGCGCACCGACTGCTCGATCGCGTTCTGGAACGCGGCCGGGCCGAAGCTGTGGGCGAATTTCTCGCGCAGGCCGTCCTGGTCCTTGGCGAAGTTCGCCATCGAGAATTCCAGGAAGCTCGGCACCATCGTGCGCATGCTGTCGCCGTAGAAGCGGATCAGCTGGCGCAGGAACGCCACCGGCAGCAGGTTCTCGGCGCCGGCCTTGTTCTCCTGCTCGAAGATGATCTGCGTCAGCACCGACCGGGTGATGTCGTCGCCCGCCCGCGCATCGTAGACGACGAAGTCCTCGCCGTTCTGGACCATCGTGGCGAGGTCCTCCAGCGTCACGTAGGTCGAGGTGCCGGTGTGATACAGGCGCCGGTTCGCGTATTTCTTGATGACGGTCTGGGTGGCCTTGACGGTATCCGCCATCGGGAACGGCCTTTCTGAACTCGGGACTCGGGGGCGCTGCAGGCACGCGCGACGCGTCCCGGCGGGATCGTCTTCGCGCCCGCAGCACGGACCTTAAAGCCTTCCACAGGCGCAGAAAACAGCAAACTGCACCTCTTCAACGCAGAATAATGCCGGGTGCCGGCCTTCGCACAGGCCATTTCAGTCTCGCAGGCGCGTCATCGGGGCGTTTTCACCCCCAAAGGTCGATCCTTGACTTCGCCGACTCCAAGCCCTTCATCGCGGGACCGGCTTTTAGAGCGCGCCCGAACTGAGGAAGGCGCGCCGGCTTGTAAGAGGAGAACGTTCACATGGCAGGCAGCGAAGAGATCGTCATCGTCGGGGCCGCGCGCACCGCGGTCGGCTCGTTCGGCGGCGCCTTCGGGGCTGTCCCGGCCCACGAGCTCGGCGCCACCGCGATCAAGGCCGCCCTGGAGCGCGCCAAGGTCTCCCCCGACGACGTGGACGAGGTGATCTTCGGCCAGGTGCTCACGGCCGGCGCCGGCCAGAACCCCGCCCGGCAGGCCGCGATCAAGGCCGGCATCCCCGAGAAGGCCACCGCGTGGGGCCTCAACCAGGTCTGCGGCTCCGGCCTGCGCACCGTCGCCATCGGCATGCAGCAGATCGCCAACGGCGACGCCACCGTGATCGTGGCCGGCGGCCAGGAATCGATGTCGCTCTCGCCCCACGCCCAGTACCTGCGCGGCGGCCAGAAGATGGGCGACCTCAAGCTCATCGACACGATGATCAAGGACGGGCTCTGGGACGCCTTCAACGGCTACCACATGGGCCAGACCGCCGAGAACGTCGCCCAGGCGTTCCAGCTCACCCGCGAGCAGCAGGACCAGTTCGCGACCCGCTCGCAGAACAAGGCCGAGGCCGCCCGCAAGGAGGGCCGGTTCAAGGACGAGATCGTGCCCGTCACGATCCCCGGCAAGAAGGGCGACACGATCGTCGACACCGACGAGTACATCCGCGACGGCGCCACCGTGGAAGCGATGGCCAAGCTCAAGCCGGCCTTCGCGAAGGAGGGCACGGTGACGGCCGCCAACGCGTCCGGCCTGAACGACGGCGCCGCCGCGCTGGTGCTGATGTCGGCCTCCGAGGCGGAGCGGCGCGGGCTGACGCCGCTCGCCAAGATCAAGTCCTGGGCGACCGCGGGCGTCGATCCCAAGGTGATGGGCACCGGCCCGATCCCGGCCTCGCGCAAGGCCCTGGAGAAGGCCGGCTGGAAGCCCTCCGACCTCGACCTGATCGAGGCCAACGAGGCCTTCGCGGCTCAGGCGCTCGCGGTGAACAAGGACATGGGCTGGGACGATTCGAAGGTGAACGTCAACGGCGGCGCCATCGCCATCGGCCACCCGATCGGCGCCTCCGGTGCCCGCGTCCTCGTCACCCTGCTGCACGAGATGAAGCGGCGCGACGCCAAGAAGGGCCTCGCCACCCTGTGCATCGGCGGCGGCATGGGCGTCGCCATGTGCCTCGAGCGGCCGTGATCGGTTTGTAACGATCGGCTGTCCACCAATATAGACTTGAGTCCTAACTCAGAAAAAATCGCGTGCGGACGCCATCCGCACGCGGCATCACGTGATGCGAACAGGAGGAAACAACAATGTCTCAAGGACGCGTCGCGCTCGTTACGGGCGGCACCCGCGGAATCGGCGCCGCGATCTCGAAGGGCTTGCAGGCCAAGGGCTACAAGGTCGCGGCCAATTACGCCGGCAACGACGAGGCGGCCCAGGCCTTCAAGGCCGAGACCGGCATCCCGGTCTTCAAGTTCGACGTCGGCGACTACGAGAGCTGCCAGGCCGGCATCGCGTCGGTCGAGGCCGAGCTGGGTCCGGTCGAGGTGCTGGTCAACAACGCCGGCATCACCCGCGACGGCGCCTTCCACAAGATGGATTTCGCCAAGTGGCAGGCGGTCATCAAGACCAACCTGGACTCGGTGTTCACCTGCACCCGGCCGGTGATCGAGGGCATGCGCAGCCGCGGCTTCGGCCGGATCATCATCATCTCGTCGATCAACGGCCAGAAGGGCCAGGCCGGCCAGACCAACTACTCGGCCGCCAAGGCCGGCGTGATCGGCTTCGCCAAGGCACTCGCCCAGGAGAGCGCCTCCAAGGGCATCACCGTCAACGTGATCGCGCCGGGCTACATCGCCACCGACATGGTGATGGCGGTGCCGGAGGAGATCCGCAACAAGATCATCGCGACGATCCCCACCGGCCGCCTCGGCAAGTCGGAAGAGATCGCCCACGCGGTGGAATACCTGGCGAGCGACGAGGCCGGCTTCATCAACGGCTCGACGCTCACCGTGAACGGCGGCCAGCACTTCGTCTGATTTTTTTCGGTACGACGGGCGTGTCCGGCTCTGCCGGGCCGCCACATCGATCTCGGACGCCGCGCCGCCCTGCCGGGCCGCGCGGCGTTTCTTTGTGTTCGTGCTTCCGGTCAGATCTCATCTTCGATCGGCGACACACGGCCGGCAGGATAAGCCGCCTTGTCATTCCGGGGCACCGCAGGCGAGCCCGGAACCCAGAGCCGCCGCCGGTGCAAGGTCATCGTGGACCTGAGTTTCTGGATTCCGGGCTCCGCGTCGCGGTCCCGGAATGACCGGGTGGCTGCGCGTAAGACGCTCGGACTTCAGAGCGAGCACAGCACGTCTTATCCGCACAAACACCGGTTTGAACTGATCCTCGCAGGATCTTTGTCAAACGCGCGCCGGTGGGCGGAACGAAATCCACGCGATCCTCACGAATTTCTTTTCCCACCGTAGATCCCATCAGACTGCGCGTGGATCTGTGCATTGCGGGGTCGGACGCGCGGAATCGCACAGGTGCTCCGGAACACGAACAATTCGAGCTGTCCCGGATAGGTCTCGTTTCGGCCCCGCGTGGTTGTTCGCGCCAGCAGGAACGAAGGCCCCGATACGATGAACACCCCATTCACCAAGCGCGATGCCGGTGAAACTCTTGCCGCCGACCGGACGGTCGATGCACGCGGCGTCGCGATGCTGGCCAAGCTCGGTCTCGCCGCGGCTTGCGCCCTCGGCCTCGCCGCCTGCGTCACCCCGCAGGAACGGCACGCGATGGATCAGGGCCAGTGCTACGAATTCGGCTTCGAGCCCGGCACCGATGCGTTTGCCCAGTGCACGATGGACCTGCACCAGCAGCGCGCGCTGACCCAGGCGAACCGGGACCTGTACTGGCAGTCCCAGTTCGCCGCGCAGACCCGCCGCCGGGAGGCGCAGCAGGATCTCTACAAGCAGATCAGCCTGCAGCGCAGCGGCGACCCCCGCTTTCCCGTCTGCGGCGCCGCCTCGGACGGCGGCATGGACCGCCGGACCATGACCTGGTTCGGCCCGAACTGCCGCGCCCGCTGATCCCGATCCGGAGAGACCCCCATGTCCGATGTCATCACCCGCGGCCCGCAGAAGCCTGGCCGGCTCATCTTCATCGCCACCGCCGTGGTCGGCATCGCGACCGCATTCATCACCGGCGACATCGTGCGGTTCGCCCTGGCCGTTCTCGGCTGCGCGTCGCTGCTCAGCGTGAGCTACGCGCTGGTCGCGCGGCGCCTCGGTTGGCAGCCGCTGAAGGTCGGCGAGTTGTTCGACACGGTGTTTCAGCTGGTGCTGCACTGACCCGCTTCCCTTCGCGGGCTACGCGAAGGGAAACCGAGACGACCGGCTCGATTCCGCGAAGTCTGGCCGATCACGCCCCCCGTAACTTCGCCGAATCGACAGTCCCGAGACCGCCATGACGCTCGCCCTGATCCTCGCCAGCCTCCTCCTGGTCAACGTTCTGATGGCCGGTCTGTTCTCCCTGGTCGCCCTCTGGGCCGACTGAGCTACGGTGCGCCGACGCAATTGGCGTAGAACGTCGTGGTCGCCGGCCAGTCCGAGAACACGCCGAGCACGCCGACCTGGCCGTGCAGCACGTCCAACAACCGCAGGATGTCGCCATCCCCGGTCACCACCGGTTTTATCGACTGGTAGTAGTAGCCGCCGCCCTCCTTGAGCGGACCCGACCGCTCCAGCGACCAGGCGATCAGGCCGAGGCCGGCCTTCTTGGCCTCCCGTGCATAGGTCGAGGGCTCGATGGCGCCCTCAGGCCCGGGACGGACCAGCATCCACAGGGGAGGCGCCAGGATCTTCACGCCCTTGCCGGAAAGCTCGGCCATGCCCGGCTTCCAGGTGTCCGGCTTCTCCGGGTCGAAGCCCTTGGTGGTCTCGTCCCGGTCGTCGAGGAAGATCGCCTGGCGGCCGAAATCCGGGTCCTTCTCGAGCCAGTACAGGATATCCCGGAGCTGGAAGCTCTGCGGATAGACGTCGGAGGCCGGGATGCCGGCCTGCTTGTACTCGTCGATCAGCTGCTGGGCGTATTGATCCTGGGTATAGGTGCCCTCGAACGGCATCGGGACCTGGGGCGCCTTCAGCTCCGGCGTGAACTTGCGCCCCATCCCCTTCACCAGGGCGATGTACTCCTTGTGGGACATCAGCGTGCCGGTGGTGGCGTAGAGGTCGGTGCGCCAGTGCGGCGTCGCGTTCATGTAGGCGGCCAGCGTAGTCGCGTCCGGGTCGGCCGCGTCCATCTTGCCGTTCAGCGACTTGAACTCGTCGAGGGTCAGGTCGCTGGTGCAGCACTTGGCCGATGCCTTGCGGCCGGTGGCCGGGTCGGCCGGCTCGAAACCCTTCGTGCACTTCGCCGCGAGGTTCGGCCGGGCCAGGATGTCCGTGGTCGTGTGCAGGTCGCACTGGCTGTGTCGGCAGACCAGCTGGCGGTCCTTGGTGAAGGCGACGTCGCACTCGATGATTCCGGCCCCCATCCGGTAGGCGGCGAGCAGCCCCTCGCGGGTATGCTCGGGGAACATCAGCGGCGCCCCCCGGTGCGAGATCGAGAAGCTTCGCGGGGTGTAGGGCCGGTCGACACCGCAGGCGGCCAGGTGCTCCTTGAGCGGCCCGGGCTTCAGCTGGTCGACGAGGTAGAACGGACGCGGCCCAAGCTGCACCCCCTCGCCGGCGAGCGCCGACCCACCCGCCAGCAGCAGCCCGAGGACGGCTAGGATCGCGCGCATCGACAGATCTCCCGGTTCTCGCTGCCCGTAAGGCGGGACGGTGACAGGGCCGTGACCCTCTCTCGCCGACTCACGAGCCCGCATGGTAGCTGCGATCCATGAGCCGAACAGCGTCATCCGCGGGCCGCGACATATCGCGCTCCGCCGCCACCCTCGCGGGTTTCGGGGCGATCCTGTTGTGGTCGCTGCTCGCTTTGTTCACCGCCGCCTCCGGGACGGTGCCGCCGTTCCAGCTCGCCGCCATGACCTTTTCGATCGGCGGCCTGTGCGGCTGCGCCGCCTGGATCGGTCGTCCGGCCGGGGCCCGCGCGCTGCTCCAGCCCTGGCCGGTCTGGCTGCTCGGGGTCGGCGGATTGTTCGGCTACCACGCCCTCTATTTCAGCGCCCTGCGCTTGGCGCCGCCGGCCGAGGCCGGGCTGATCAACTACCTCTGGCCGCTGCTGATCGTCCTGTTCTCGGCCCGGCTGCCGGGCTCGGGCGGCCTGCGCGCCGGACATCTCGCCGGGGCGGTGCTCGGTCTGGCCGGCGTCGCCGCCCTGTTCGTCGGCCGGGGCAACCTCGATTTCGCCGCGGGCGCGCTGCCCGGTTACGCCGCCTCCCTGGCGGCGGCCTTCGTGTGGGCCGGCTACTCGGTGCTGTCGGCCCGGGTCGGCCAGGTGCCGACCGACGCGGTCGCGGGCTTCTGCCTCGTCACGGCGGCGCTGAGTCTGGCCTGTCATCTCGCCTTCGAGACCACGGTCTGGCCGGCGGACGCCACGCAATGGGGGGCGGTGCTGCTTCTCGGGATCGGGCCGGTGGGGGCCGCCTTCTATCTCTGGGACATCGGCTGCAAGCGGGGCGACGTCCGCCTGCTCGGCGTCACCGCCTATGCGGCGCCGGTGCTGTCGACACTGATCCTCGTGGCGACCGGCTATGCCAGCCCCGGCCCGGCCCTGGCGCTGGCCTGCCTGCTGATCGTAGCCGGCGCGCTGACGGCGGTGCGGGCATCCCAGGCTGCCCCGAGGGCGGTCTGATCTCCACGCTTTGTGGCCGCTGATGGAGCCATCACGATCGTGGGCGGTGCGGCGCCTTGCACGGCGCCGCCCGGGCCATACCTGTTGGTGGCGGGGGGCACCCGCCGGCCGAAGGTCTCGAGGGCCATGCTCAGCACCGATACAGACATCCTCGCCGCCGCCGCATCCTGGCGGCGGGACGGGCGCGCCGTGGCACTCGCCACCGTGATCGAGACCTGGGGCTCGGCGCCGCGACCCGTCGGGAGCCACCTCGTGGTCGATGGGGACGGCAATTTCCTCGGCTCCGTCTCGGGCGGCTGCGTCGAGGGATCCGTGATTACCGAGGCGATCGAGGTGATCGAGGCCGGGGCGCCGCGCATCCTTGAATTCGGCGTCGCGGACGAGACCGCATGGCGGGCCGGGCTGTCCTGCGGCGGCCGGATCCGGGTCTTCGTCGAGCGGGTCGACTGATGCGCACCGAGATTCTGGACAGCCTCAACGCCGAGCGCGCCGCGCGCCGGGCCGCGATCCTGGTCACCGATCTGGTCGACGGGACGCAGCGCCTCGTTCGCGAGGCCGAGATGGCCGCCGATCCGGCGGCGGAGGTGCTGGGCCGGCATATGGCCTCGGGCAAGAGCGGTCTCGTCGAGATCGACGGCCGGCAGGTTTTCTTGACCGTGCAGGTTCCGCCGGTTCGTCTTGTGGTGATCGGCGCCGTCCACATCTCGCAGGCGATGGCGCCCATGGCCGCCGGCCTCGATCTCGCCGTCACCGTGATCGACCCGCGTACCGCCTTCGCGAGCCCGGAGCGCTTCCCGGGTATCGACCTCGTAGCCGAGTGGCCCGATGCCGCCCTCGGGAGCCGCGTGCCGCCCCTCGATCGCTATTGCGCGCTCGCCGCGCTGACCCACGATCCCAAGATCGACGATCCGGCGCTGAAGGCGGCCCTGTCCGCCGGGTGCTTCTATGTCGGGGCGCTGGGCTCGCGGAAGACCCATGCGGCCCGCGCCGCCCGGCTCGCTGAGGCCGGCTTCTCGTCCGAGCTGATCGGCCGGATCCGGGCGCCGATCGGGCTCGCCATCGGGGCGGTGAGCCCGGCCGAGATCGCGTTGGCGGTGCTAGCCGAGGTCGTGGCGACGCTCCGCCGGGTCCCTCGACCGGAGGCCGCGTGAGGTTCGGCCCCGTGCCGGTCGCCGAGGCGGCCGGCCTGATCAGCGCCCACACCGTGCGACGCGACGGCATCACCCTGCGCAAGGGCGCGGTGATCCCCGAGGACGCCGCTGCAGGCTTGGCCCGGGTGGGCCTCTCGGAGATTGTCGCTGCCGCCCTCGAACCCGGCGACGTCGGCGAGGACGCTGCCGCCGCCCGGCTTGCCGCGCATCTGCGCGGGCCGAACCTGCGCGCGGAGGCCCCCTTCACCGGGCGCTGCAACCTGTTCGCCGAGACCGCCGGGGTCCTGACCCTGGCGCCGGCCCGGATCGATGCGGTCAACGCCATCGACGAGGCGGTGACGGTGGCGACCCTGCCGCCGTTCAAGCCGGTGGTCGAGGGCGAGATGGTCGCCACCGTGAAGATCATTCCGTACGCCGTGGCGGGCGCGGTCCTCGCGCAAGCCTGCGCGGCCGAAAACGGCTGCGCGCTGGCTGTGGCACCCTACCGCCGCCTGCGCGTGGGCGTGGTCTCGACCCGCCTGCCGAGCCTCAAGGAGACCACCATCGATCGGACGCTCCGGGTCCTGGCCGAGCGCCTCGCGCCGGCCGGCGCCGCGATCGTCTTCGAGGATCGCGTGGCGCACGCGGCCGAGGCCGTGGCGGCGGCGCTGATCGAGGCGATCGACGGCGCCGGGGCGGATCTGGTGGTCGTGTTCGGGGCCTCGGCCATCGCCGACCGGCGCGACGTGATCCCGGCGGGCATCGCGGCGGCGGGGGGGCGGGTCGAGCATCTGGGCATGCCGGTCGATCCCGGGAACCTGCTCTTGGTCGGCAGCCGGGCCGGCGTGCCGGTGGTCGGGGCGCCGGGTTGCGCCCGCTCGCCCAAGGAGAACGGCTTCGACTGGATCCTGCACCGGCTGCTGGCGGACCTGCCCGTCACGCGGGCCGACATCGTCGCCCTGGGGGTGGGCGGCCTGCTGATGGAGATCGTCTCGCGGCCGCAGCCTCGGGCCGGCGGGGAGGCGGCCGATGCCGACGCCTGAGATCGGCACCGTCCTGCTGGCGGCGGGCCTTGGAACCCGGTTCGGCCCGGAGCCCAAGATGCTGGCGCTGCTCGACGGCCGCCCGCTGGTCCGCCACGCCGCCGAGGCCGCCCTGGCGGCCGGTCCGCGCCCGGTGGTGGTGGTGCTCGGCGCCCATGCCGACGCCGTGCGGAGGGCGCTCTCAGGGCTCGATGTGGTGCTGGTCGAGAACCCGGATTTCCGCGCCGGACTGGCGACGTCGCTGCTTGCAGGCGTGGCGGCGCTCCCGCAGGATTGCGAAGCGGCCGTCATCGTGCTCGGCGATATGCCGCGGATCTTCGCGGTTCACATCGACCGATTGGCCGCAGCCTTCGAAGAGACTTCGCGTTCTGTGGCGGCCGTCGTCCCGGTTCTGGCCAGCCTTCGCGGAAACCCGGTGCTGCTCAATCTGCGCCGCCTCGCCCCCGACATCGCCCGGCTCACCGGCGATCGCGGCGCCGGGCCGCTGCTCCGGGACCGGTCCGATGTCCTGGAGATCCCGGGCGATGCGGCGATCGCCCTCGATATCGACACGCCGGCCGCGTTGCGGGCCGCCGAGGGGGCCTGACGCTCAGCGCCCGGTCGCGCTCGGGGCGCGTCCGGCCTTGGCGTCGCTCCGGCAGCGGTCGGAGCAGTAGCGCACCTCGTCCCAGACCCGCTCCCACTTCTTGCGCCAGGCGAAGGGGCGGCCGCATTGGGCGCACACCTTCTCCGGGAGGTCGCCCTTTCGGCGCATCCGCGGCATCGTTTCCACCCCTGTCACCGTGCATGACCCGGGGCGGAACCGGGTTGGGCCCGGCCCGTTCCGTCTTCACGAGAAGGCGTTGAACGATTCGGGAGCGCGCCATGCTGAAAGTCACCTATATCGACTTCCACGATCGCTCGACGGACCGGCCCCTGAGCGGCTGGTACATCACCGATGCCAACGGTGCGATGATCGGCGACGCGCACCGCTACGACGACCAGGCCAGCGGGCTGCGTGCGCTCAGCGCCCTGAGCGTGTGACGCGCCTCGGGTCGGCCGGGGCGTCCAGCACCTTGGCCAGCCCGAGCATCACCGCGAGCCCGGTGAGGTTGACCGCCATCTGGAGCGGCCAAGCGGTGTCGAAGGTGCGGTAGAGGATCCGCCCGATCAGGGCCGCCAGGCAGCCGGCGGCGAAGATCTCCAGGGAATGCCGGCCGCAGGCATCGATCAGCCGCAGCCGGCGCCAACCGGAGAGACGCCGGACGGCCGGGGCGCTGAAGATCAGGTAGGTCAGCGCCAGGATGTGCAGCAGGCGCAGCGGCGCGACATGGCCCTTGTCGGGCGAGCCGATCGGCAGCACCCGGAGGTCCGGCAGGCCCCATTCCGCCCAGGAGCCGCCCTGCAGCAGGCCGAAGGCCAGGTAGGCGAAGGCGAGGGCGGCGGCCCAGTTGCGCCAGGGGAGCAGGCCGTCCCCGGCCCGGACCGCCATCGCCAGGACCGCCCCGATCACGAACAGGAACTGCCAGGCGAACGGGTTGAAGTACCAGCCGTCGTCCACCGCGGCGGCGTTGGGCAGGTTCAGGTGGGAATCGACGTTGGCGGCCAGCCACAGCGTTCCCGACAGCGCCAGCACGCCCCAGACCCCGCGTTGCAGCCCGAAATAGATGACCGGGAACAGGGCCAACAGCAGGATGTAGAGGGGCAGGATGTCGAGGTAGTTCGGCAGCGCGTTGAGGGCGAGCCCGCGCAGCAGCCCCGGCAGCAGCCCCATCTGCAGCAGCGGCGCGACGCCGAAGCGCGGGGTCAGCCCGGTGAGGTCCATCCAGATGCGGACGATGATCAGCGTGGCGAGCAGCAGCCCGGCCTGGAACAGGTAGATCCGCAGGCAGCGCCGGGCGATGCGCGCCAGGGTCGGCCACGTGCCGGCCCGGCCGAACAGGCCGCCATAGGCGACCATCGACGAATAGCCCGCCAGCAGCACGAAGATCTCGGCCGCGTCCGAGAATCCGAAATTGTGCAGGGTCAAGAGCGCCGGCGCGTTGCGCGGGATGTGGTCGATGAAGATCGTCAGGAGCGCGAAGCCGCGCAGCACGTCGACCCGGGCATCCCGGACGGGCTTTTTCCGAGGCGGATCAGGCGCGGGCCCCGGCGCCGGGGCCATGCCGCCGATGGGTGCCCGCTCAAGGTCGTCGAGGCTCTTCACGCAACCATCACCGGGACGCTCTTTCGCCAGGCTCGGCGCGGGGCGTGCACCGCAATGCAATATAACCGACTCGAACACCAATGCCGCGACGGATCGCGTCGATCACGCGCCTGTGTTCCGGACCGCCCGTCGTTCGGCCTCCGGTCGATCGGAACCGTGCGTCACGCCTCGCTTGTCGGGGTGATGCGATGCATGGCCGCCCGACATCGGCAACGCTGAAGCCGGGCCGATCCGGATCGGCGTCGCATCGCGGTCGCATCGCACCCCCGCACATCGCCGACGATCGCTGTTATAGAGGCGCCGGATCGATCCCGGTGGGTTCCGGGGAAGGGCAGGGTTCATGCGCGTCCTCGTCACCGGAGCCGGCGATTTCCTGGGCCGCCGCCTGCTCGAGGCGCTGCGGGAGGGGCTGCCCCCCGGCAGCCACATCCTGGGCATCGACCGCCGCCCGCTTCCGCCCCTCGACGGCGTCGCCGCCCTGGATGTCGACCCGTTCGATGCCGACAGGCTCGACGCGGCGGTGGCGGCGTTCGAGCCGACCGTCGTGTTCCACCTGGCCGCCCTGGCGTCGGTCGCCCGGTCGAGCGAGACGCCGGCCTATGCCTGGCGGGCGGACCTGCTGGGCAGCCTCAACCTCGCCGAGGCCGTGGCGCGGACCCGGGCGACCCTGATCTTCCTGAGCTCGACGGTGGTGTACGGGGAGGCGTTCCGCGACAGGCCCCGGCCGGACGAATCCGTGACGCCCCGGCCCGACACGATCTCGGGCCGCACCAAGAGCGCCTGCGAGTACATCCTGCGCGACGTGCTGGCCAATGCCGGCGTGCGGCACCTCGTGCTGCGGCCCTCGAACTATATCGGCCCCGGCCAGAGCGAGACCTTCGTGGCCGCCTCCTTCGCGGGACAGATCGCGCGGATCGAGCGCGGCCTCGCCCCCCCGATTCTGGAGGCCGGGGACCTCGCCGCGGCGCGCGACTTCCTCGACGTGTCGGACGTGACCGCGGCCTGCCTGCGCGCCCTGGACCGGGCCGACGACCTGCCCGACGGCGGCACCTTCAACGTCGGCACCGGGATCGTCACGCCGGTCTCGGCGATCCTCGACCTGTTCCGCGACCTGACCGAGGCGGCGTTCACCGTGCAGGTCGCGCCCGACCGCACCCGGCCGACGGGCGCCCGCAGCCAGGGCTGCGATCCCTCGGCCTTCACGGCGGCCACGGGCTGGCAGCCCGCGATCCCCCTGGCACAGAGCCTTCAGGCTATGCTGGACGCGGCGCGGGGGCGCCTGGGATGAGGGGGCCTCTCAGCGTGAGAGGGCGAGCCGCCTGATCCGGCGCACGCGGAAGACGACGCGACGCTTCTCGAGAGGGTCGCCAGATCACACGTCTCCCGCACGGGCTACAGGGTTCACGCATCGGTCATCGAAAGGCGCGACGCGCGCTCATTCCATTCGGCGACGGGT
Source organism: Methylobacterium sp. WL7 (assembly GCF_008040085.1). NCBI lineage: Bacteria > Pseudomonadati > Pseudomonadota > Alphaproteobacteria > Hyphomicrobiales > Methylobacteriaceae > Methylobacterium > Methylobacterium sp. WL7. Next base: position 14,403 of record NZ_VRVG01000067.1, read on the forward strand.
TGCGCAGGTGGGAATCATCATCTTTTCAACGGGCGGACAGCTCGGTCCTGGACGTCAAGCGGCGACTGGATCGACACGGCCGAGCGCCGTCATCCCGGGGCCGCGCAGCGGAGCCCGGGAACCAGAGACGCCGACGTGTCAAGCTCTTGCGCCGAAAGCGGTTCTGGGTTCCGGGCTCGCCTGCGGCGCCCCGGAATGACCGCCTCGGTCGTCGCGTAGGGGGGATCAACCTGCGGAAGATGGATCGTCCAGCCCGTGTAACCCGTAGTCCCGGGGGGAGGAGAAACACAGCATTCCCCTCATCCGCGAACCGGCACCGATCTTCCAAGACGCGCCGCAGCGCCGGTCGCGAGCGAAGAACCCGGTCGCGGCCCTGCCTATCGGGACGAGGGCCGGGGATCGGCCCAAATGGTCCCGGCTCGAAGGCCGGGACCGAATCCTATCGCGAAAACTTCTTGTACTTGATCTTCTTCGGCATCAGCGAATCAGCCCCGAGCCGGCGCATCTTGTCCGCTTCGTAGTCGGAGAAGTTGCCCTCGAACCATTCCACGTGGCTGTCGCCCTCGAAGGCCAGGATGTGCGTCGCGATGCGGTTCAGGAACCAGCGATCGTGGCTGATGATCACCGCGCAGCCGGCGTAATCCTCCAGCGCGTCCTCGAGGGCGCGCAGGGTCTCCATGTCGAGGTCGTTGGTCGGCTCGTCGAGTAGCAGCACGTTGGCGCCGCCCTTCAGGGTCCGGGCGAGGTGGACGCGGTTGCGCTCGCCGCCCGACAGGGTGCCGACCTTCTTCTGCTGGTCGCCGCCCTTGAACGCGAAGGCCGCGCAATAGGCGCGGGAATTGATCTCGCGCTTGTTGAAATAGATGATGTCGTTGCCGCCCGAGACCTCCTGCCAGACTGTGGCGCTGGGATCGAGGGCGTCGCGCGACTGATCGACGTAGCCGAGCTTCACCGTCTCGCCGACCGCGATCTTGCCGCCGTCCGGCGTCTCCTGGCCCGTGATCATCTTGAACAGGGTGGTCTTGCCGGCCCCGTTCGGACCGATCACCCCGACGATGCCGCCGGGCGGCAGCTTGAACGACAGGTCTTCGATCAGCAGGCGGTCGCCGAACGCCTTGTTGAGGTGCTCGAACTCGATGACGTTGTTGCCCAGCCGCTCGTCGATCGGGATGACGATCTGCGCGGCGGCGTCGACCTTATTGTTCTGCTTGGCGACCAGCTCCTCGTAGCGGGTGATGCGGGCCTTCGACTTCGACTGCCGGGCCTTGGGCGAGGCGGCGATCCACTCCTGCTCGCGCGTGATCGAGCGCTGGCGGGCCATGTCCTCGCGGCCCTCCTGCTGGAGGCGCTTCTGCTTCTGCACCAGCCAGGCCGAGTAGTTGCCCTCGTACGGGTAGCCCCGGCCGCGATCGAGCTCGAGGATCCAGCTTGTGACGTTGTCGAGGAAGTAGCGATCGTGGGTCACGATCAGGATCGCGCCCGGATAGGACTTCAGGTGGCCTTCGAGCCAGTTCACCGTCTCGGCGTCGAGGTGGTTGGTCGGCTCGTCGAGCAGGAGAAGCTCCGGCTCCCACAGCAGCAGCTTGCACAGGGCCACGCGGCGGCGCTCGCCGCCCGACAGGGTCGCGACCGGCTGCTCGTCGCTCGGGCAGCCCAGGGCCTCCATGGCCTGATCGACCTTGGAATCGAGCTCCCAGAGATTGGCCGCCTCGATCTTGTCCTGGAGCGCCGTCATCTCGTCGGCGGTCTCCTCGGAATAGTTCATGGCGAGTTCGTTGTAGCGGTCGAGCAGCGCCTGCTTCTCGGCCACGCCCTCCATGATGTTCTGGCGGACCGACTTGTTCGGATCGAGCTGCGGCTCCTGCGGCAGGTAGCCGACCCGGGCGCCCTGGGCGACGAAGCCCTCGCCGGTCCACTCCGTGTCGATGCCGGCCATGATCTTGAGCAGGGTCGACTTGCCCGAGCCGTTGATGCCAAGCACGCCGATCTTGGCGTCCGGGTAGAACGACAGGTTGACGTCCTCCAGGACCTTCTTGCCGCCCAGGTAGGACTTCGTGAGTCCCCGCATGTGGTAGATGAATTCGCGAGCCATCGCGGATCGTCCTCGGCGCGTTGTTCGGGGCTGCGCGGTGCGTGCCAGCGGCACGGGTCAGGCCCGGGGCCTTGGACCCGTCCTGTACGCGCGTTCCCCACGATATAAGAATGTCGCCGACCGAGTATCAGGCCCGCCCGGCACCGGCAAGGACGCCCGCCGGCCGTCCGCGGCTCAGGCGAAGGGATTGGCCACGGATTTGGGCGCCTCGTCGGCCGCCTCCGCCACCGCGTCGGGCAGGTCGCCGGCCTCCAGGGCCTTCACGATGGCCTCAGCGGTGGCCTGGAGCAGGCGCGCCTGCGCCAGGCCGGCCTTGTCCTTGGTGAGGTCGAGGGTACCGTGCAGGGCGATTCGGTCGGTGCCGTTCTCGAAGCTCAGGGCGCCGATGGTGCGGACCGACGCGTCGTCGGCGAAGGGTTCGAAGGCGTCCGCCTTGGGCTTCCGGCGGCTCGGCTTGTCCTCTGGCATGGTCCCTCTCAGAAGATCGATCGCAGCAGGTCGCGCAGAAGCTTGCGTGCGGCGCGGTGAAGCTCGTGGCCGAGCCAGTCCTGCCAGCTCTGCTCGGGCCGGGGGCGGTGCCCCTCCGGGCGCGCCCCGGCACGGGGGTCCGGCAGGGTCATCGCGCCGGCCCGGGCGGCGGGCGGCAGGGCCGGGAACACGTCGATCCCGGCCTCGCGGGTTAGGTCGTCGATCGAGACCGCGCGCCAGTCCCGGGCGTCGTCGTTGCGGGCCAGGTAGGCGCCGGCCTCGCCGCTGGCCGGGTCGTAGAGCGCCTTGAACAGCTGGGTGGGCACGAGCACGCCGCCCTTGATCTGCTGCACCGCCTGCCCGGAGAAGATCACCCCGGTGACCACGAAGAGCGCGCCGCGCCGGCTCGCCAGCCGCCGGGTGCCCTCCTCGATGTCGGCCCAGAGCCCGCGGTTGAGCACCCGGTTCTGCGGCACGATGTTGGCCAGGCTGAACGATTCGGCCTGGGCGCTCAAGGTCGGCATGTCGCCTGCCGGGGCGAGGTGGCCGCGATCGAAGCCGCTGCGGACGTAGTCCTCCAGGGATGCGCGCTCGGCATCCGGCAGCCGCGCCTCCTCGTGGAACGCGTCGTCGCGGGCGACCGTGCGGGCGTCGGCGACGCTGGCCCGGGTGAGGTGCTCGGCGGAATAGAGCGGCGTGCGCGTCACCCCCGAATGCAGGACCGCGAAGGCCTCGAAGCAGAGCGGCACCGTGCGGGCGGCGAGCTTTGCGTTCGTCAGGACCGGCGCGAGCCCGCCGGCGAACAGCGCCGGGCAGGTCTCCTGGGATCGGGCCGGCGCCGACAGGGCGAGGACGGCCAGCGCCGCGGCACACGCCCCCCGGGGCAGCGCTACCAGCATACCCGCACCCGCCGGGGACCCTCCGGGGTCGGACGGTCGCGCCACGCGCAGGGGCGGCCGAGGCTCCCCGTGAAGGGCCGGGCGTCGCGGTCCGGACCGCCGGGCTGGACCCGCGGCGGGCAGGCGCCCAGGAAGTTGCACGGGAAATCGAGGTTGCCGTCCGGCGGCCGAGGACTGGCGTAAGCTTGGCCGGCAAAAGCTTGGCCGGCGGGGGTAATCGCCAGCATGAGCGAAATGATGCACAGACGAGCCGGGCTCAAGAGCGGACCTCATGTGGCGGTAAGGGCACGTGACTGGAAAAAACGTCGGTCGGACATTGATCGCGCCGCCGATCGTTCGTACGTGGCACTATCATGACAGCGACGGTCGGGTCGGTTCTAGCATGAACGCGTGCCCCCCGGGCGCTGGCGTCGTGACGGCGAGACCCCTTTTTCGGAAGCCCGCGTGACGGGGCCGTTACCACACTCGAACGAGCGGATGCTTCCCTTGGCGATATCCTCTGACCACGCGGCGTTGCTCGACCGTATCCCGGAGCCTGCGGCGCTCCGGCAGCTTCCCGAATCCGAGTTGCAGGCGGTGGCGGACGCGGTGCGGGCCGAGATGATCGACGCGGTGTCGATCACCGGCGGCCATCTCGGCTCCGGGCTCGGCGTGGTCGAACTCACGGTCGCCCTGCACCACGTGTTCGACACCCCCGACGACCGCATCGTCTGGGACGTCGGCCACCAGTGCTACCCGCACAAGATCCTGACCGGGCGCCGCGACCGCATCCGGACGCTGCGCCAGGGGGGAGGCCTGTCCGGCTTCACCAAGCGCTCCGAGAGCGCCTACGACCCGTTCGGCGCCGCCCATTCCTCGACCTCGATCTCGGCCGCGCTCGGCATGGCGGTCGCCCGCGACCTCGACGCCGAGGCCGCCAAGGCCAAGGGCCGGGCCTCCAAGCGCCGCAACGCCATCGCGGTGATCGGCGACGGCTCGATGTCGGCCGGCATGGCCTACGAGGCGATGAACAATGCCGGCGCCCTACATTCGCGCCTGATCGTCATCCTCAACGACAACGACATGTCGATCGCCCCGCCGGTCGGCGCGATGTCGGGCTATCTCGCTCGCCTGGCCTCGGGCGGCACCTACCAGTCCCTGCGCGAGACCGCCAAGCAGCTCGGCAAGCTTCTACCCAAGGCGCTCTACCAGCGCGCGGCGGCCGCCGAAGAGTACGCCCGCTCCCTGGTGGTGGGCGGCGGCACGATGTTCGAGGAGATGGGTTTTCACTATGTCGGCCCGGTCGACGGGCACAACCTCGACCAGCTGCTGCCCGTCCTGAAGAACGTCCGCGACGCCGAGCACGGCCCGATCCTGCTCCACGTCGTCACCCGCAAGGGCAAGGGCTACGCCCCGGCCGAGGCCTCGGCCGACCGCTACCACGGCGTGGTCAAGTTCGACGTGGTCTCGGGGGTCCAGGCGAAGGCCAAGCCCAACGCGCCGGCCTACACAAGGGTGTTCGGCGAGAGCCTGATCAAGGCGGCCGACGCCGACGACAAGGTCGTGGCGATCACCGCGGCGATGCCGGGCGGCACCGGCATCGATCTCTTTGGGAAAGCCCACCCCGAAAAAACCTTCGACGTCGGCATCGCCGAGCAGCACGCGGTGACGTTTGCCGGCGGCTTGGCCACCGAGGGCTACCGGCCGTTCGTGGCGATCTACTCGACCTTCCTGCAGCGGGCCTACGACCAGGTCGTGCACGACGTGGCGCTGCAGAACCTGCCGGTGCGGTTCTGCCTGGACCGGGCCGGGCTGGTCGGCGCGGACGGGGCGACGCATGCCGGCGCGTTCGACCTGGCGTACCTGTGCTGCCTGCCGAACATGACCGTGATGGCGGCCTCCGACGAGGCCGAGCTGGTGCACATGGTGGCGACGGCGCACGCCCATGACAGCGGCCCGATCGCGCTGCGCTACCCGCGCGGCGAGGGCGTCGGCGTCGAATTGCCGGAGCGGGGCGACGTCCTGGCGATCGGCAAGGGCCGGATGGTCCGCCAGGACCCGGAGGCGCGGGTGGCGATCCTGTCGCTGGGCACGCGGCTGTCGGAGGCCTTGAAGGCGGCGGATACACTCTCGGAGCAGGGCGTGGCGGTGAGCGTGGCGGATGCGCGCTTTGCCAAGCCGCTGGACGAGGCGCTGATCCTGGACCTGGCGCAGAGCCACGAGGTTCTGATCACCATCGAGGAGGGCTCGCGCGGCGGGTTCGGGGCGATGGTGCTGCACCTCTTGTCCGAGAAGGGTGCGCTGGATGCCGGGCGCGTCCGGGTGCGGACCCTGACGCTGCCGGACCTGTACCAGGACCACGACAGCCCGGAGAAGATGTACGCCGAGGCCGGCCTCGACGCCGCAACCATCGTCAAGACCGCGCTGGCCACCCTGCCGGAGCGCAAGGAAGGCCGCTCGCGCCTGCGCCTGGCCTGATCCAGGCCGGGTGCGACGTGACAAGGCAGCTTTCCGGGGCGCGTTGTCTGCGGATTAGCGAGACGTGGCAGTGCCGCATCGCGGCGATTCCTGTGCTGGGTCCCGGATCAGGTTCCGCTGCGCTCCACCTGTCCGGGAAAGGGTTGGTGCAGGGTCGAACGCGACGCCTTTTCCCGGGCGCATGGAGCGTCAGCGGAATGCGACCCGGGATCCAGCATGATGAGTGCCGCGCAGCGGCTCCGAGCAAACCGATTCTACCCCTCGCTTGCCGCTCAGGCGGTTCGATGACACAAGCGCGGCGCGGCGGGGTCCCCCGCCCGCGCCGGCATTCCGCAACGCTTTAGACACGCGATGGTAGAGGCCACTTCCTCCGGCCCGTCCGAGGTCGGCCCCGTGCTGATCACCGGCGCGAGCGGGTTCCTCGGTTCAGCCCTGGTCGACGTGTTCCGCCGGGCCGGCTTCCCGGTGCGCATCCTCGTGCGCGCCACGAGCCCGCGCCGGAACCTGACCTGGACCGATGTCGAGATCGCCGAAGGGGACATGCGCGACCCTGCGGCCGTGGCCGCCGCCCTGCGCGGCCAGCGCTACCTGATCCACGCCGCGGCCGATTACCGGCTCTGGGCGCCGGATATGGAGGAGATCGTCTGCACCAACCGCGACGGCACCCGCCTGATGATGCGCGCGGCCCTCGATGCGGGCGTCGAGCGGGTGGTCTACACGTCGAGCGTCGCCACCATCAAGCCGCCGGCCGACGGGGTCACGCCCTCCGATGAGACCATGCCGCTGACGCCCGAGACGGCCATCGGCGCCTACAAGCGCAGCAAGGTCGTGGCCGAGCGCGTGGTCGAGGAGATGATCGCCCGGGACGGGTTGCAGGCGGTGATCGTCAACCCGTCGACCCCGATCGGCCCCCGGGACGTGAAGCCGACGCCCACCGGCCGGATCATCCAGGAGGCGGCGCTGGGCAAGATGCCGGCCTTCGTGGATACCGGGCTGAACCTCGCCCATGTCGACGACGTGGCCCACGGCCACCTGCTGGCGCTCCGCAAGGGGCGGATCGGCGAGCGCTACATCCTGGGCGGCGAGGACGTGTTCCTGTCGCAGATGCTCGCCGACATCGCCGGCATGGTCGGTCGCAAGCCCCCGACCGTGAACCTGCCGCGGGCCGCGGTCTACCCGGTGGCGTTCTTCGCCCAGCTCGCCGCCCGGGTCACCGGCCGCCAGCCGTTCGCCACGATCGACGGCATCCGCATGTCCCGCTACCGGATGTTTTTTTCCGACAAGAAGGCCCGGGCGGAGCTGGGCTATACGGCGCGGCCCTATCGCGAGGGCCTGTCCGACGCGATCGCGTGGTTCCGCCAGGCCGGGTATCTCGGATGAGCAAGCTCGACACCGCGACCGCGGCACGCTCCGGCAAGGGGCACCGCGACGAGAACTTTCCGGTCGCCTCGCACCTGATCCATCCGCGCCACCGCGGGGCGATCCTGGCGTTCTACAACTTCGTCCGCGCCGGCGACGACGTAGCCGACCACACGGAACTCGCGTCCGAGCGCAAGCTCGCGCTGCTCGACCAGCTGGCCGACGCGCTCACCGGCGCCGGCCCTTCCGACCCGGAGGCCGAGCCGCTCAAGCGCGAGCTCGCCGCCCGCGGCCTGCCGCCCCGCCACGCGCTCGAACTCCTCGACGCGTTCCGGATGGACGCGCGCAAGAACCGTACGGCGAACTGGGACGAGCTGATCCACTATTGCCGCTATTCGGCGATGCCGGTCGGGCGCTTCGTCCTCGACGTCCACGGCGAGGATCCGGCCCGGGTCTATAAGGCCTCCGACGCGATCTGCGCGGCGCTCCAGATCATCAATCACCTCCAAGATTGCGGCAAGGATTTTTCGGGGCTCGACCGGGTCTACATCCCGCAGGACACGCTCGACCGGCACGGTGCGAGCATCGCGATGCTGGGTGCCCCCAAGGCGACCCCGCAGCTCCGGGCGGTGATCGCCGAGCTGGCGCAACGCTGCCTCGACCTCCTCGACGAGGGCTCGGCCCTGCCGGACCTGATCGACGACCTGCGGCTCTCCCTGGAGATCGCCGCGATCCACCGGCTCGCCGTGGTGCTCGCCAAGGGTCTGACCACGCGCGATCCGCTCTCGGACAAAGTCCATCACGGCAAGGCCGCCTTCGCCCTCACCGCGCTCGGCGGCGTCGCCGCCACCCTGGCGCGCCGGCCCTTCCGGGGCCGGATCGTGCGGGGCGCGGCTCAGGGAATCCGCTCGTGAGCGCCACCGCGACCCCCATCACCGATCAGGACGCGGCCGCCCCGGCCCTGCCGGCCGCCGGCTCGTCGTTCTACACCGCCATGCGCCTGCTCCCGAAGGAGCGGCGCGAGGCGATGTATGCCGTCTACGCCTTCTGCCGCTCCGTCGACGACGTGGCCGACGATGGCGGGGCGCGGGCGGTGCGGCAGGTCGAGCTCGATCGCTGGCGCGCCGACATCGACGCCCTCTATGCCGGCCGTCCGGCCGCGCGGGTGCGCGACCTCGTCGAGCCGGTGCGCCGCTACGACCTGAAGCGCGAGGATTTCCAGGCGGTGATCGACGGCATGGCCATGGATGCCGTCGCGGACATCGTCGCTCCGGATGCCGAGACCCTCGACCTCTATTGCGACCGGGTGGCGAGCGCGGTCGGCCGCCTGTCGGTGCGGATCTTCGGCATGCCGGAGGCGGACGGGATCCGGCTCGCCTGGCACCAGGGCCGGGCGCTCCAGCTCACCAACATCCTCCGGGACATCGACGAGGATGCCGAGCGCGGCCGCCTCTACCTGCCCCGCGAGAAGCTGGCCGCCATCGGGCTGGCCGATCCCACCCCGGCGCAGGCGGTCGGCCACCCGCGCATCGGGGAGGTCTGCATCTCGCTCGCGCGGGAGGCGGAGGATCATTACCAGGCGACCTGGGAGATCATCCGGCGCAGCCCCCGCAAGGCGACCAAGGCCGCCCGGCTGATGGCCGCCGCCTATCACCTCTACCTGAAGGCGGTGCTCGAGCGCGGCTGGGCGATGCCCCGCGCCCGGGTCAAGCCCGGCAAGCTGGCGCTGCTCGCCGTCGTCCTCCGGCACGGACTGGTCTGATGGGAACCGTCCACGTCGTCGGGGCCGGGCTGGCCGGCCTCTCCGCCGCCGTCGCGCTGGCCGAGACCGGTGCCCGGGTGGTGCTGCACGAGGCCGCCAAGCAGGCCGGCGGGCGCTGCCGTTCCTATTACGACCCGTCGCTGGGCCTGACGATCGACAACGGCAACCACCTGCTGCTGTCGGGCAACGCCGACGCCCTGGGCTTCCTCAAGACCGTCGGCGCCCCCGCCGACGCCCTCGCCGGACCCGACGAGGCGGCGTTCGACTTCGCCGACCTGAAGACCGGCGAACGCTGGTGCCTGCGCCCCAATGCCGGGCGGCTGCCCTGGTGGGTGATGAGCCCGTCGCGCCGCGTCCCCGGCACCCGCGCCCGCGATTATCTCGCCCCGCTCGGAATCCTGCGCGCGGCCTCCGGCAAGCCCGAGGGCGCCGGGGGCACGATCGGCGACAGCATGGCCTGCGAGGGCGACCTCTACGCCCGGCTCTGGCACCCGGTCCTCCTGGCCGCGCTCAACACCGAGCCGCGGGACAGCGATGTCGGGCTGGCCGCCCGGATCCTGCGCGAGAGCCTCGGCGCCGGCGGCAAGGCCTGCCGCCCGCTGGTGGCGGTGGAGGGCCTGTCCTACGCCTTCGTGGACCCGGCCCTGCGCTACCTGAGCGCCCGCGGCTGCGAGATCCGCGTCGGCCGGCGCCTGCGCGGCCTCGACGGCGCCGACGGCCGAATCGGGCAGCTGCTGTTCTCCGACGGCCCGGAGGCGATCGGCCCCGACGACGGAATCGTGCTCGCCCTGCCGCCCTGGGTCGCCCGGGAGGTGTTGCCGGGTCTCCTCGCCCCGGTGGAATTCCGATCTATCGTGAACGCGCATTTCGCCCTTGCACCGAAGCCCGGCGGCCCGCTGGTCCTCGGCGTCGTAAACGCCCTGACGGAGTGGCTTTTCGCCTATCCGGATCGGTACTCGGTGACGATTAGCGGTGCCGACCGGCTCCTCGACGTGCCCCGGGAAGACCTCGCCCGCCAGATCTGGGGTGAGATCGCACAGTTGTGCAGTCTTGCCCCGGAACTGCCCAGCTGGCAGATCGTAAAGGAGAAGCGTGCGACCTTCGCGGCGACGCCGGCCGAGGCCGCGCGTCGCTCGGGGGCCGAAACCGCCTACGAGAATCTCGTCCTGGCAGGCGATTGGACCGCCACCGGTCTGCCATCGACGATCGAGGGAGCGATCCGTTCGGGCAAGACGGCCGCGCGTGCGCTGCGTCACGGATCGTCCGTGCGCGGCGGGTTACGCGCGCCGGTATCGGGCGCATTGGGCGCCGCTTGAGGCATGGCGGCCGCAACGCAGCGGCCGTTCGAGGCGAGGACCATGAGAGAGGCCGTAAGCAAGGTCGAGCCGCTTCAGCGCTCGAAGACCCAGGGGATCTCGCTCGACGACGTCGAGCGCGGCGTGGCGCAGGCGACGCGCGCGCTGATCAACCTGGCGCACGACGACGGGCATATCTGCTTCGAACTCGAGGCCGATGCCACGATTCCGTCCGAATACGTCCTGTTCCACCACTTCCGCGGCACGCCCGTGCCCGAAGGCCTCGAGGCCAAGATCGGCAACTACCTGCGCCGCACCCAAGGCCGGCACGGCGGCTGGGCCCTCGTCCACGAGGGGCCGTTCGACATGAGCTGCACGGTCAAGGCGTATTTCGCCCTCAAGATGATCGGCGAGGACATCGAGGCGCCGTACATGCGCCGGGCCCGGGAGGCGATCCTGTCCCGCGGCGGCGCGGCCAACGCCAACGTCTTCACCCGCTTCATGCTGGCGCTCTACGGTGAGGTGCCCTGGCGCGCCGTGCCGGTGATGCCCGTGGAGGTGATGTTCCTGCCGAAGTGGTTCCCGTTCCACCTCGACAAGATCAGCTACTGGGCTCGCACCACCGTGGTGCCGCTGTTCGTGCTCCAGGCGACCAAGCCGCGCGCCCGCAACCCGCGCGGGATCAGCGTCCAGGAGCTGTTCATCACGCCGCCCGAGAGCGTCCGCACCTGGCCGGGCTCCCCGCACGCGACTTGGCCGTGGACGCCGATCTTCGGCTTCATCGACCGGATGCTGCAGCTGGTCGAGGACCGCCTGCCGCGCAAGAGCCGCCAGCGCGCCATGGAGAAGGCCCGCGCCTGGGTCAGCGAGCGCCTGAACGGCGAGGATGGCCTGGGGGCGATCTTCCCCGCCATGGTCAACTCGGTGCTGATGTACGAGGTGATGGGCTACCGCCCCGATCACCCGCAGGTCCGCGTCGCCTGCGACGCCATCGAGAAGCTGGTGGTCGAGAAGGCCGACGAGGCCTACGTCCAGCCCTGCGTCTCCCCGGTCTGGGATACGGCGCTGGCCGCGCACGCCCTCCTGGAGGCCGGCAGCCCCGAGGCCGAGGCCCAGGCCCGCGCCGGGCTCGACTGGCTGAAGCCCCGCCAGGTGCTCGACATCGTCGGCGACTGGGCGGCGCGCAAGCCGAAGGTCCGCCCCGGCGGCTGGGCCTTCCAGTACGCCAACGCGCACTACCCCGATCTCGACGACACCGCCGTGGTGGTGATGGCCATGGACCGGGCCATGCACCAGCACGGGCTGGTCGCCGGCATGCCGGACTACAAGGCCTCGATCGCCCGCGCCCGGGAATGGGTCGAGGGCCTGCAGTCGCAGGACGGCGGCTGGGCGGCGTTCGACGCCGACAACAACCACATGTACCTCAACCACATCCCGTTCTCCGACCACGGCGCGCTGCTCGACCCGCCGACCGCGGACGTCACCGCCCGCGTGGTCGGGATGCTGGCGCAGCTCGGCGAGACCCGGGAGACCTCCCGGGCGCTCGACCGCGGCGTGAACTACCTGCTCAACGACCAAGAGGAGGACGGCTCCTGGTACGGCCGCTGGGGCATGAACTTCATCTACGGCACCTGGTCGGTGCTGTGCGCTCTCAACGCCGCGGGGGTCGATTCCGCCGATCCGCGGATCCAGCGCTCGGTGTCCTGGCTGATCCGGATCCAGAACCCGGATGGCGGCTGGGGCGAGGACGCCTCGTCCTACAAGATCGATCCGGCCTTCGAGGCGGGCTCGTCCACGGCCTCGCAGACCGCCTGGGCGCTGCTGGCCCTGATGGCGGCCGGCGCGGTCGACGACCCGGCCGTGACCCGCGGCATCAACTTCCTGACCCGCACGCAGGGCGCGGACGGATTCTGGAACGAGGAGCGCTACACCGCCACGGGCTTCCCGCGGGTGTTCTACCTGCGGTACCATGGCTACCCGAAGTTCTTCCCGCTCTGGGCGATGGCGCGGTTCCGCAACCTGAAGCGCACCAACAGCCGGCGCGTCCAGTTCGGCATGTGACGCGCCCGGCGCCGACCTTCGGGCCGGCGCCACCGTTCGGGACGACGCCGGAGCGGATCGCAAGAGTCCTTCCGCCCGCGAACCCCGGTATTGCGAACGTGGCTTCCTCCGACGACGATCCCGCGGCGCCGGCACCCCGGCGCTCGCGGCTCCTTGCGGAGCTCGCCGGACTGGTCCACCAGCGCGCGATGATCGATCCTGCCGCGCCCGTCCTCGCCGTCACCGGTCTCGCCCGCGAGCGCCGCCTCGCGGCCGGGGAGGGGGTCGAGGCGGTCGGTGCCGGCGGCAACCCGCACCGCCTGCGCCAGCTCCTCGACGCGCGCCCGCAGCCCGGCTGCCGGGCGGTGATCAGCTTCGGCATCGCGGGCGGCCTCGACCCGTCCCTGAAGCCCGGCGACGTGGTGGTGGGTACCGGGGTCATCGGCGAGGAAGGCCGGCGCGCCGCCGACCTCGATCTCTCCGCCACGCTGCTCAACGCCCTGGCGGGCATCGGTCCCCGGGTCATCCCGGCCGACCTCGCGGGGGTCGACACCGCCGTTCTCGGGGTCGACGGCAAGGCGGACCTGCGCGCCCTGACCGGCGCCGCCGCCGTCGACATGGAATCCCACGTCGCCGCCGCCTTCGCGGGCCGCCACGGCCTGCCCTTCGCGGCCCTCCGGGTGGTCTGCGACCCCGCCAACCAGGCGCTTCCGGCCTTTGCCGCAGAGGCGCTCACCCCGGACGGCGAGCCCGACATCGCCGCGGTGTTTTTCGCTTTTGCCCGGGGTAGGGCGCGGCTCGGCGACCTGATGCGGTTGGCCCGTGATTCGAACGCGGCGTTCGCGGCCTTGGGCAAGTGCCGCACGCGGTTGGGACCGGGGCTCGGGATTCCGGTACCGATCACCCAAGCCTGAGGGTTCCCCAGGAGTGGCACCTCTTGGGATCCGTGCGGGCTGTTCCCGTCATCACGGACAGAAAACCGTCTATCGCTTGTTTTCGCCATTCGATAGCACGCTTCAGGATCGTCAGCGCCCGGCTGTTGGTTCCGAAGAGCGAAAGCAGTATGCCATCGTAGGTGAAAAGATTTTCCGCAAGCATCGAGTAACCTCGAACCGCGCCATCGGGACTGCCATCGCGGCTCACCCGATGAAATCGTGATGAAAGGGCAAGCATTAACAGATCCAGTATCGCGTCTGCATTTCTTTGGAATATATCTGAAAATCCTTGGTTGTAATGGATTGCCTTACCATCATGCGGAAGGTTCGAGAAATAGAAAACATTTTGGGCGCCGAAAGCCTGTTCGCAGTAATTTCGGCATTCGAGACTATCGGTTGATATAAAAACTGGAGTGAGTACAGAATTCCTGAGCCTTTCAATAGTCGGTTTGTAGTTGGTTTTATAATCCGTATTCCGTATGTGTATGGCGCTGTACGGCGATCCAATCGTGTCCATTCGTTCCACAAGTTGGTCGATGATATTATCGTTGATGGTGAGTTTCGTTAAAGCAAATAAGGATATCGCGCCTCCGCCATAGGCGTGATGGACAAGTAGCTGATGCGGATAATCCATGCTCATATCAAACGAGACAGGAATCCCGGTCTCCCAATCAACAATCTCGTCGCGTTCGTCTCTTACCCAAGGGTAATAACCATTGACACGTCCTTGAAGGGCGGGCGGAAACACAACCATCGAGTCGAACGACTCGATCAAATTCCGTGCGCTCAAGACCAGATTTGATTCCTTGCTTGTAAAGTAATTAGACATCTCGTCTTTGAATGTTATAGAATTGGCGTACGCGGTATCGACAATAAGGGTCCGGCCAGATCTATCTGCATACCGATGCATGAGTTCAATCTGACACAAAATGTCGTTCAATCCAGCGTCCGGCCTGCACAGCACATACCTCTGATCCTGGGTAGTTGTTCCCATAACGGTCTAGACTCTCGAGGCTGCGTATTGGCGGCGAGCAGTATAGCGC
>NZ_VRVG01000068.1:0-28076 GCF_008040085.1 Methylobacterium sp. WL7
GATTTTTTCAGAAATTCTGATAAGTTTGCGTTAGGATTATAATTCGACGCCGATCCACAAACTGCCCTTCCCAGCCGCTGAGAAATCTTGGTGCGATCAGCCCAGCTGCGGCGGCACATCGAACGCCCTGGATCCAGACCGGCCACGATGCCGATCGGGCGCCTCTTCAACCTCCGCCACGGCGCGGCGTTCGATCGTTCTCCGCGTCGGGTTGCGGCGCTGCATCGGCTGGAGGCTCGCGGTCTTCGTGACCAGATAATCGAGAGCCTGCGAAGTCGCGTCGACCTGATCGTCGCTCCGGCCGAACGGAAAGGCCAACAGTTCGCTGACGTAGTCGTGGGTCCAAGGCTCCGACGCGGGTATCCACACCTGCCCCGCCTCGAACCGCGCACTCTGCGCAAGAAGCCGGGCACGCTTGTCGTAGCGGGGCCGCCGAAGGTGAACCCGTATGCCGCTGGTGCGCCGAATGTCCTGCTGCAAGCTGCGGCCCAATTCGGTATCCTCGATCAGAGTCTCGTCAGGACGCCAGTCGCGGATCGTCTCAAGGATTTTACTGCGCAGCTCCGGGGTTTCCCACCGGCCTCGGACCAATTCCAGCAGGTAGTAGTTCTCCCCGTCCCAGCCCCAGAGCATGCCGACCGAGTAGCTGCTGGTCGCGTCCAGCGTCGAGGCCGTGTCCCAGCTCGCAACGAAATACTTCAGCGCCGGATCGTTGAGGTCGCGATCGGCATAGCGCAGCCATTCGCGGCGGATGACGTTGCCGTCCGCGGGCACAGGGTCCTGGAGGTACATCGCCGCGAAGGTCATCGAGCCGACGGCGCGCCGCATCTCCTCTAGCGCTTCACGCGGCTCGCGCTCAGCATCCAGCACCTCGCCGGCCCGGCGTTGGTAGATGTCGTGCTCGTGCGGCCCGATCCGATAGCATGCTGCTTCCGGTGCGATCGCCGGCAAGACCAGCCGGTCCCAGTCACCGCTCCGCTGCACCTGACCGATGAGGTCGTCTTCGTGTAGCCGCTGCGAGATCAACACGATCGCACCCTTGCGTTTGTCGTTGAGGCGAGTGCGATGCGCGGTGTTCCAAAGCCCCATCTCTCTGCGCCGGACGGCTTCTGAGAAGGTTGCATCCGGGCTCATCGCGTCGTCACCGATGATGAGATCCGCGCCGCGTCCGAGGACCGGCCCCGAGATCGACACCCCGAAGCGGTAGCCACGCTCAGTCGTAATCGTCTCGAGCTTACGGTCCCCGCCCCGCTTGATCCGGAACGCCGGGAAAGCCTCTTGGAACCAGGCACTGGCGACGATCGCTCGGAACGCCGCCGCGTGTGTCTGGGCGAGGTCGGCAGAATACGAGGTGCAGATGATGCGCAGCCGCGGATCGCGGCCGAGCCGCCACGCGGTGAACGCGACCGTGACGATGAGCGACTTGCCCGAGCGTGGTGGCACGTTGATGATCAGCCGCTGGCGGTCGCCGCTCTCAACCCTGCGCAGGGCGTAAGCGATGGCATGGAGATGCCAGTTGTCGACGAACGGGGTGCCCGGCTCGAGCGTGGCAAAGCAGCGCTCGTAGAACACCATGAAGTCGGTGCGCAGGGCATGGCGATAGAGGCGCTGAACCTGGGTCATGCAGCACCCTCGTCCGGGAGATCGGCATCAGCATCGTCGTCGGGTGCGGTTCCCGATTCCAACCCTTCGGATCGTCGCCCATGCGCACGCCGCGCGATCAGGCGGTCGAACGCTGCCTGATCCTCGGGACTGAGCGTATCGTCTGTTTCAGTGTCGGGTCGGCTCGCCCGCCGCTCCCGCCGGCGCCTGTCCAGTTCTTTGGCCGCGGAAACGTTGCCTGCAAGGACCTCCTTGTACAGCGCTAGATCGACAGTCTCGTCGCGGGTCAGCCGCTGCCGCTTGCCGGCGACCTGCACGACGACGATCTCGTCGAGGAAGTCGCCCTTCGTCTTGGGCTTGCCTTTGCGGCCCCACGGATTGGCGACTTGGTTCGGTTTGAAGCGATGCTGCGGCGGCGGACAACCGTAGCCGACACGTGTGGCCTCAACGGAGGGCGCCACCCCGCGCTTGCGATCCCTGGGCATGGGACAGCCTCACGTGCGCCGCGAGCGCGGCGGAAGCACGATGCCCCGCTGCTCGGCCATCTCGGCAAACGTCAGACCAGTCTCAGCATGACGCGCCGGCGCGCGCGTGCAGCGTTCCATCCTGCGCACAGCGAGATCGACGTAGAACGGATCAATGTCGAGACCGTAGCCGCGCCGCTTCGCACGATGCGCTGCGACCAGGGTCGTGCCGCTACCGGCAAAGACGTCGAGCACGATGTCGCCGCGACGGGATACGTCCAAGATCGCGTCCTGGATCATCGCCACGTTCTTCGGCGTCACATGCTCCCGGCTATCAGGGTTGCCCGCCCGGGCGAAGGCGTTTGCGCCGGAATAGCTCCACACATTCGAGCGATTGCGGCCATTACGGCCGAGCTCGATGTTGTTGATGTGCGGTGCCGTGCCCTTCTTCCAGATGAAACATAACTCGTGGCCGGAGCGCCAGAGCGAGCCCATGCCGGGATTGGTCTTGGCCCAGACCGCGAGATTGAGAAACTGCTGGTAGACGGCATGACCGGCCGCCAGCATCTCCTGCATGTGCCGCCAGTCCATAAACTGGAGCGAGAGCGAGCCGTCTTCGGCATGCTCTCAGAGCCGCTCGAACACGGCGTGTAGGAACGCAGTGAACTCCGCGACACTCATCTCGCCGGAGGCCATGGCGAACTCGCGGGCACCGACGCGACCGGTGACATGTCCGGCGACCGGGACGTTGTAGGGCGGATCGCACAAGACAAGGTTCGCGAGCATGCCGGCCATGAGCGCGGGAAGGCTCACTTCGCTCAGGGCGTCGAGGCAGCCAAGCCGGTGACCACCTTCGAAGATCCAGATATCGCCGAGTTGAGAGACCGCCTGCTTCAGTGGCCCTGGCAAAGCATCGTCGGGATTGTCCTCGGGGGGGCTGAGGATCACATCGAGTTCGGCCGAGCTGAACGCGGTGAAGCTGACGAGGTCGATGTCGAAGTCGGCGAGGAAAGCGAGCTCGTCCTTCAGCGCGCTCGGATCCCAGCTCGACAGTTCCGGCAGCTTGTTGAGGGCGATGCGCAGGGCGCGAGCTTGCGCGTCCGAGAGGTCAGCCAACGCGATGGTCGGGACCGTTGCGAGACCAAGCTCTAGGGCTGCGGCGAGGATCTGATGACCGGCGATGACGCAGCGATCGGCGTCGATCAGGATCGGCTCGACGATGCCCCAGCGCTTCACGCTCTGGAGTAGATGCTCGCGGTGGCGAGGCTGATACTTGCGCAGTCGCGCCCGTGCGACGACGAGCTCACCCGGCGAGATATTGACGATGGCGAGGGATCGCTGGGCCGAGCTCTGATGAGCCAGTGATCGCCTGCGAATCCGGGTCGGCGGCGGTTCGACCGAGGGGATGAGGTGCGGTTCGGTAGGAGTAGCTGGAGACATGACGTCGGTCCAATCGAGTCAGCATGGGCCAACAGTCACCTTCCCCCACGCACGATCTTGGTGCGGCGAGGCGTAGGGAACCGAAGGCAGCCAATGCTCGAACCCGATGCGGATGATCCGCGGCGCGTCGTGCTTCTGCGTACGACAGAAATCGCCGGATCGCTCGCCGCGGTCAATCAAAAAATGATGCGATTGGAATTGGTACGCGGTTGGAATCGCGTCTCTGTCGCCGGAACTCCCGTTTCGAGTCCCATTTCGCGCTGCATCAAATTCGCATTTCGTACGCGCTCAGTAGAGACCGGTTCGAGCCTGACTCCGTGCACCACCAGGCCTTCCTGGTGGATATCCATCGTCCTGCTCGCCGCAGCGATAGCGCTGCAGGGACCGGGACTTAGCGGCGGCCCACGGGGTCTCCCGGCACCATCCTGATCGGTCCGCCGTCACGCTTCGGGAGCGAACGCGCCCTCGCTCTGCGCGTCGCGTCGATGCTTCTCCCTGCCCGGCTGCCGCAGCCTCCGAGACCGGTTCATGTCCCGTCCGGGACGCATGCGCGCGCAAACATCGCCCCGTCGCGGTTTTCATGCCGCACGCGATGAGGATCGGCGGTCGCCGCCGGCCCCGCGCCGCCGGGTCGGACCGGCCGTGTTCGGTGCGACCGGGCCGCTTCGGGGGCTTCTTCGCCGCATTCCTGAACGCCGTCGCGCGGCGGCTTGATCGCGGCGCTTCCAGTCCGCACGATGCCGCGATCCGGTCCGGTCGCGCTCGGGCAACCGCGCGCCGTTCGCGACCGCCCGCATGGCGAGGCCCCGCGATGATCGAGCTGTATGCCTGGAACACGCCCAACGGACGCAAGATCAGCGTCGCCCTGGAGGAGATGAACCTGCCCTATCGGGTCCGGACCGTCGACATCACGAAGGGCGAGCAGTTCGATCCGGCCTTCCTGGCGATCAGCCCGAACAACCGCATCCCCGCGATCGTCGATCCGGACGGGCCCGGCGGTTCGATCTCGGTGTTCGAATCGGGCGCGATCCTGCTCTACCTCGCCGAGAAATCGGGCCGGTTCCTGCCGGCCGATCCGCGCCAGCGCATGGCCGTGCTGGAGTGGCTGATGTGGCAGATGGGCGGGTTCGGACCGATGCCGGGGCAGGTCCACCATTTCCTGGGCGTCGCGGAAAAGGACCGGGCCTACGGGTTGGAGCGCTACCTGAAGGAGACCCACCGGCTCTACGGGGTGCTGGATCGGCGCCTCGCGGCGGCGGAGTTCGTCGCCGGCGCGCTGTCGATCGCGGATTTCGCCATTCTGGGCTGGGCGTGGCGGCACGAGCGCCATCAGGTCGACCTCGCCGACTACCCGCAGGTGAAGCGCTGGTACGATACGATGATGGCCCGGCCGGCGGTGCGGCGCGGCTTCGACGTCGCCTTGAGCTGAGAGCGCGGGCGACGCAGGGGGGCACCTTCGAAACGCGCGACGGCGCCGGGCGCGTCATGCGGCCGACGCGGCCCCACCGTCTCGCCCGTCCTGCGCGACCGAATGGCGGCAGGCCGGCCCTGCGTCCGCCCGCGCCCGGGCCGCTCGCCCCCCGGCCCGTCAGAGCACCTGCGAGAGGAACCGGCGGGTGCGCGCGTCCTGCGCGGACGCGAAGAAGGTCGCCGGCGGCCCGTGCTCGACGATGACGCCGCGGTCGGTGAAGTAGATGTGGTCGGCGACGTCCCGGGCGAAGTTCATCTCGTGGGTGACCAGCATGCAGGTCATGCCCTCCTCGGCCAATTCGCGGATCGTCACCAGCACCTCCTTGACCGTTTCGGGGTCCAGGGCGGCCGTGACCTCGTCGAACAGCATCACGTCGGGCCGCATCGCCAGCGAGCGGGCGATGGCCACGCGCTGCTGCTGACCGCCGGAGAGTTCGCCGGGATACGCCTCCTCCTTGCCGGCCAGCCGGACCTTGGCGAGCAGGGCGCGGGCCCGGGCCTCGACCTCGCGCCTGTCCTGCCCGAGGACGTGGATCGGGGCCATCATCACGTTCTGCAGCGCGGTCTTGTGCGGGAACAGGTTGTACTGCTGGAACACCATCCCGACCTTGCGGCGCAAGGCCAGCTTGTCGAGCTGCGGATCGGTGACCTCGATCCCCTCGACCCGGATCGAGCCCGCGGTGACCGGCACCAGCGCGTTGATGCAGCGGATCAGCGTCGACTTGCCCGAGCCGGAGGGCCCGATGATGCAGACCACCTCGCCCTTGCGCACGTCGAAGCTGATCCCCTTCAGGACCGCGAAGGTCCCGAAGGACTTGTGCACGTCGACGACGCGGACGATCGGCTGGTCGGGGGTCCAGGCCGGGGACGGGCTGCTGGCGACGGTCGCTTGCATCATGCTCAACGGGTCTCGAAGCGGCGTTCCAGGTGGGCGGTCAACCGGTCGATCGGGTAGCAGTAGAGGAAGAAGCAGAGCAGCGCGAAGCCGTAGAGCGGGGCGAACAGCTCGGGCCGTCCGCCCTCGGCGGCGTGCACCTGCGCGGTCAGCGTCAGCATCTCGGTGACCCCGACGATCGACGCCTGCACGGTGGCCATCGCGATCAGCGCGTAGACGTTCATCCAGGGCGGCAGCATGCGCTTCGCGCATTGCGGCAGGATGATCCGCCACAGGGTCTGCCGCCGGGTGAAGGCCAGGGATTCGGCCGCCTCCCACTGCGTGTTCGGCACCGAGCGCACCGCGCCGCGGACGATCTCGGCGACGTTGGCCATCACCGGCAGGCTGAAGCCGAACGTCGCCTTCACCCAGTCGGGCAGCGGCACCCGGAGGCCGAACACCGTGACCTGGAACGGGACCAGGAACATCACGAAGAACAGCAGCACCAGCCAGGGCACGTTGCGGAACACCTGCGTGGCGGCCCACGCGATGCGCGGCAGGACCCGGCCCTCGCCCAGCATGGCCAGGCCGAGCCCGAGGCCCGCCACCGTGCCGATCGCCATCGCCATCAGCGAGATCGCGACGTTGAAGGAAAAGCCCGTGAGCAGGAGCGGCGCCCACTTGATCACCACCTCCAGCGGGGACAGGGCGGCGGCCCCGCCCTGCGCCCAGGCCGGGAGGGCGACGACGGCCAGGCCGCACAGCAGCCAGCCGTGGACGGGGCGCAGGCGCGCCGCCGGGCGGCTCCGGGGGAGCGCGAACGGCAGCAGGACCGGCAGGTCCGTCGGCCGACCCGCCGGGCGCCCGCCGTCGCGCGGGGCCGTCCGGTCCGGAGCGCTCATCGGCCGTATCCGGGGATGCGCAGGGCACGCTCCCAGCGGTGCATGATCCACACGAGCACTCCGACGAGGACCGCGTAGGTGGCGAGCAGCACCAGCATCATCTCCAGGACGTTCTGCGACTCGGACCAGATCTGCTTGACCGCGTAGAGCGTCTCGGGGACCGCGATGGCGTAGGCGAGCGTCGTGGTCTTCAGGAGGTTGATCAGGTTGTTGTTCAGCGCCGGCAGGCAGACCCGGAGCGCGAGCGGCAGGACCACGTGGCGGTAGGCCTTCAACCGGGTGTAGCCCAGCGCCTCGGCGGCCTCGACGGTGGTCTTGGGCACCGCCTCGATGCCGGAGCGGAAGATCTCGACGTTGAACGCGCCGGCGAACAGCGAGAGCGAGACGATCGCCCATTGCACGTTGTCGAGGATGGGGACGCGCAGGCCGTCCGCCGAGCGGACGTCCGGCAGGAGCGTGCCGAGGCCGAAGTAGAAGAAGAAGATCTGCACCAGGGGCGGCGTGTTGCGGAACGCCACGACGAAGCCGTTGACCAGCCCCCGCAGCAGGCGCGAGGGCCCGCTCTGCAGCAGCGCCCCGACCGCGCCGATCACCAGGCTGGCCAGGATCGTGCTGATCCCGAGCAGCAGCGTCATCCGCAGCCCGGCGACGTAGCGGTTCCAGTCATACGGGTCGTAGAAGACCGTAAAATTGAAGCCCGTGGTCTCGTAGAGACCCTGGAACCAGGCCTGGATCGCCTCGATCATCGCGGCCGATCACCGAGGCTCGCTGCACGGGCGCGCATCAGTTGGTCGCGTTCTTGTACTTCTCGTGCATCGCCTTCGAGTAGGCGGTGGGCTCGATGCCCCACTTCCGCTCGCCGGCGACGACGAAGCCGGTCTTCATCCAGTCCTTGGTCGCGTCCTCGACCATCGTCTGGAGCGTGGTGTTGCCCAGCGCCACCGCCATCATCCACGGCGCGTCGAGGATGCCCTTGAGCGGCAGGGCGTAGCCGGCCTTCCAGTCGTCGTCGAGCAGCTTACCCTGCAGCATGCTCTGGTCGTAGACGTAGCCCAGGCAGTTGCCCTGCTTGAGCGCGAAGAGCGGCTTCTCGGAGCCGTCGAAGGCGACGATCTCCGCCCCGTAGGTGCGGGCGACGTCCTTGTTGTACCACGCCCCCGAGGTGGCGCAGAGCGGCTTGCCCTTCAGCTGCGCCCAGTCGGTGATGCCGGAGGTCTTGGGCAGCAGCACGTTGACGAAGTCGGAATAGTATTGCGGGTCGATCCCCTGCACGACGCGGCGGCGCTCCGGCTTGTCCGACAGCGTGGCGATCAGGAGATCGACCTTGCCCTGCTGGAGGAACTCGATCCGGTTGGCCGAGACCACCGGCACCAGCTCCAGCTTCACCCCGAGCCGCTTGGCGAGGTCGGCGGCGAGGTCGGGCTCCAGCCCGATGATCGCGCCGCTCGGATCGCGGAACCCGAAGGGTTTGTAATCCGCCTTCACGCCGACGATCAGCGTCCCGCGCGCCTTGATCGCGTCGACGCCGTCCGCGGCCGAGGCCCGGCCGGGCCATGCCAGCGCCGGGATCGCCGCGAGGGCGGCCAGCGCGGCTTGCGTCAGGAGGCGTCGGGACATGGGGCGCATCGGGTCGGTCCTGCTCGGGCGAACGGATCTTGGCACGGTTTCTAGCAATCCACGAGCCATCGGCCTTCGGATCAACCGAAGCGTGCGATGGCGAACGGCGTGAGGTCGGGTCCCCCGCCTCCCCCGGACAGGTCCGCGGCCACCGCCTCGCCGATGCCCGCCGAATGCTTGAAGCCGTGCCCCGAGCAGGCCGAGACGACGTGCACCCGGTCCATCCCGGGATGCCGGTCGATGATGAAGCCGCGGTCGGGGGTCACCGTGTAGACGCAGGCCGCGGCCCGGACGACCTCCGGGGTGGCGCCGGCCAGCCGGTCCGCGACGCGCAGGCGGTACATCGCGTCGGATTCCGACGGGTCGACGCGCCGTTCGACGGCGTCGGCCGTGGTGGCGGTGCTGTACTGCTCGGTCGCGACCTTGATGGCGCGCTCCCCCGCCAGGGGCGGGAAGCCGTAGAGGTAATCCGTGTCGGTGGTCCCGTACATCCAGATGAACACGGGCGCGCGCGGCCCGTAGGCGGATTCGTCCGCCAGGGCGTACCAGTGCAGGAGCTGGCGCCGGACCGTCAGCAGCGTGTCGAACGGGGCGCCGAGCAGCGGGGCGGTCCAGGCGCCGGCCGCGACCACGGCGCGATCGGCCAGGATCACGCCGTCGGCGGTCTCGATCCGGATGCCGGCCGCGTCCTGATCCAGCGCCAGGACTTCGCAGCCGGTCCGGATCTCGGCCCCCAGGGCGGTCGCGCGGGTGAGCTGCGCCGCGATGCAGCGCTCCGGGAAGACGTAGCCGCCGCCGGGTTCGTAATAGGCCTTCTCGTCGCCCGCGAGGTTCAGGAATTGCGGGAAGCGGCGGGCGACCGCGGCCCCGTCGAGCACCTCGTGCGGGATCCCGGCCCCCTGCGCGGCGGCGATCGAGCGGCCGACGAAATCCGGCTTGCCGTGATGGGACGAGACCCCGCGGCCGGGCGCCATGACGAGGGCGCCGCAGGCGTTCAGCAGCGTCTCGCCGGTGGCCGCCTCCAGCTCCCGCCAGATGCGATGCGAGGCGGTGACGAAGGGCACGTAGTCGCGCCCCTCCCCGACGGCCTGGCGGGTGATCCGCGTCTCGCCATGGCTCGACCCGAGGGCGTGCGGCGGCGCGTAGCGGTCGAGCCCGACCGCCGCGGCCCCGCGCTTGGCCAGCTGGTAGAGGATCGCGCTCCCCATCGCGCCGAGCCCCAGGACCGCGACGTCGAACCGGCGCGTCATCGGGCCTGCCCCTGCGTGGGGGTGTGGTCGCAACGGGTCTGTCCGTGACGACACGGGCGCGGAGCTGCGAGGCCGGGCATGCGATCGGGATCTCGGTCGAACGGGACGTCGACCGTGAGCATGACGCGCTCGGGCGGTTGCGCTTGACCTGGAGAGACGCTTTCTTGCACGCATGAGCCAAATCAGCGACGCGATGCCGGATCCGGACGGCCCGGCCCCGGGGGATCGGCCGCAGGAGATCGGCTTCCTGCTGGTCCCGGGCTTCGGGTTGCTGTCGTTCGCCTCGGCCTGCGAGCCCTTCCGGGCGGCCAACACCTTGGCCGGCCGCGTCCTCTACCGGCTGCGCTACTTCGGCGAGGCCGGAGGCCGGGTCGCCTCGTCCTCGGGGGCGGAGGTCCCGACCGAGGACCTGCCGCGCGAGCGCGGGCGCCTGGACACGGTCTTCGTCTGCGCGGGCGGCGACCCGACCGACTGGGACAGGCCGGCGATCCATGCCGGGTTGCGGCGCATGGCCCGGTTCGGCGTCCGGATCGGCGGCATATCGGGCGGCCCCTACCTGATGGCCGCGGCGGGGCTGCTGGCGGACCGCGCCTTCACGATTCACTGGGAGCATGCCGGCGCCACGGTCGAGGCGTTTCCGGACGCGCGCCTGACGCGGGCGCGCTTCGTCGCCGACGCCGACCGCCTGACCTGCGGCGGCGGGGTCGCCCCCCTCGACATGGCGCACGCGCTGATCGCCGAGCGCCTGGGGGCGGCCTTCGCGCGCCGCGTCTCGGACTGGTTCCTGCACATCGCGGTGGGCGCCGCCGACGACCCGCAGCGCGCCTCCGCGGCGGAGCGGTACGGACTCCACCACCCGGCCCTGCTCGCCGTCCTCGAAACGATGGAGAAGACGGTCGAGGCGCCGCTCACCCGCCGGGCCATGGCCCGCCTCGCGGCGGTCAGCGCGCGCCACCTCGACCGGCTCTTCCGCGAGAAGCGCGGCCTGAGCTTCTCGGCCCAGTACCGCGCCATCCGCCTCGCCCACGGCCGGCGCCTGCTGCGCCAGAGCCCCCTCGGGATCGGGGAGATCGCGACCGCCTGCGGCTTCTCGAGCGCCGCCCACTTCTCCCGCAGCTACCGGGCCCAGTTCGGGTGCAGCCCGTCCTCGGACCGGCGCACGGCGCCCGAGCGCGCGGCCTGAGCCCGGGCGGCGCGCCGAGCACACCGCACACAACGCCCGATCACCGGGCGTCCCCCCTCTGCACGAGACAGCGCAGAGGGCGTTTCGTGAGAGGCTTTCAGTTCGCCCGGGCGACCTCGACGAGGTTGTCCGAGAACGACGGGGCGTGGCCCATGTCGGTGAAGGCGCCCGACGAGATGCTGTTGACGGTGCCCTCGTTGAGCTGGCGCCAGTAGCCCAGCGTCGCGACCACGATCCCGGCCCTCACGTCCTCGGTGATGCGCGCCACGCCCTTGAACGCGCCGCGGTCGTTGCCGACCTGCACCCGGTCGCCGTCCCGGATCCCACGCGCGTCGGCGTCGTGCTGGCTGATCATCACGAACTGCTCGCCCTGGCCCTTCTGCTTGTCCTCCATGTTCGCGTAGCAGGAGTTCAGGAAGTAGTGGCTCTTGGGCGAGACGATGTTCAGCGGGAAGCGCTTGGCCAACGCCGGGTCGTTGGTGTGGGATTCCCGCGGGCCGAGGTAGTCCGGCAGCGGGTCGAGCGCCTCGCCGGGCTGGAAGCCCTCGTACATCTGCCGGAACGGCGGGGCGACGAAGTTCGTGGCGCCCTCGACCTTGAGCATGCACTTGCCGGTCGGCGTCGGGAAGTTGCCCTCGCGATGGGGCGCCCGGTCGTCCGGCGTGCCGACCTTCAGCCGGGCGAAGCCGTGCTCGCGCATGTAGGCGAGGTCGATCCCCTCGCAGGCCGGCGACGACCAGTCGACGTAGTGCTCCAGGCACTCGCTGTCGCTCCACGTGAAGTTCTCTTCCTCGAAGCCGAGCCGGGCGGCGAGCTGGCGGAAGATCTCGTTGTTCGGGATCGCCTCGCCGGGCGCGTCGGCGCACTTGGTGTTGTAGGTGAGATAAAGGTGGCCCCAGGAGAGGATCATGTCCTCCATCTCCGCGCCCATGGTCGCCGGCAGCAGGATGTCGGCGTAGGAGGCGGTGTCGGAGATGAAGTGCTCGGCCGAGACCATGAACAGGTCCTCGCGCATCAGGCCTTCGACGATCTTGTCGGTCTCGGGCGCCTGGGTGACCGGGTTCGAGTTCCAGCACATCATCGACATGATCGGCGGGTCGAGCTGCATCTCGCCGGTCAGCGCGCGCCCGATCTGGAGGTTCGAGACGACGCGGGTGCCCTCCGGGATCAGGTCGGGCCGGCACATCACGTCGAACTTGTAGGGGTGCTCCCAGACGCCGAACTGCGTGACGCCGCCGCCGACATGGCGCCACGCGCCGGTGAGCGCCGGGATGCAGGTGACGGCCCGGATGGTCTGGCCGCCGCCGTAATGCCGCTCCAGCGCCACGCCCATGCGGATGCCCACCGGCTGCTCGGTCGCCATCTCGCGGGCGAGCTTGCGGATGTCCTCGGCCGGGACGCCGGTGATCTCGGCGGCCCATTCCGGCGTGCGGGGGCCGGCCCGCTCCTTCAGCTCCTCGAAGCCGACCGTGTAATTGTCGACGTAATCCTGATCGACGAGGCCCTGCGCGATGATCGAGTTGATCAGCGCCATGGCGAGCGCCCCGTCGGTGCCGGGCTTGGGTGCGATGTGCCAGTCGGCCGCCTTGGCGGTGCGCGACGCGTAGGTGTCGATCACGACGACCTTGGCGCCCTTCTTCTGGGCGTCCTTGACGATGGCCCAGTGGTGCAGGTTCGTGCTGACCGAGTTGCAGGCCCAGATCACGATGTACTTGGAGTGGATGTAGCTGTCCGGGTCGAGTCCCGCGGTCGGGCCGACCGTGAGCAGCCACGCGGTGCACGAGCCCTCGCCGCAGAAGGTCCGCTCCATAACCGTGGCGCCCATCCGGTTGAAGAACGCGTCGCCGCCGTTCAGCCCGTGCACGAGGCCCTGGTTGCCGAGGTAGCTGTAGGGCGCGATGGCCTCCGGCCCGTATTGGTCGATGATCGCCTTCCAGCGGGTGACGATGGTGTCGAGCGCCTCGTCCCAGGTGATGCGCTCGAACTGCTTCGAGCCCTTCGGGCCGACCCGCTTCATCGGATAGAGCAGCCGGTCCGGATGGTAGTGGCGCTTCTCGTAATCCTTCAGCTTCACGCAGAGGCCGCCGCGGGTCATCGGATGGTCCGGGTTGCCGCGCACGCCGAGCAGCTCCCCGTCCTTAACCTCGAAGATCATCGAGCAGGTGTCCGGGCAATCGTGGGGGCAGCCGCCGAAGAAGGTCTGGGTCAGGCTCTCCGCCTCGGCGACGAGCAGGGAGTCGGGCTTGACGATCTCGTTCATGGTTCCTCCACGGCCGAGCGTTTCGCTTTATTGTTCTAGCGAGCCGGCTCAGCGCAGAGGCAGGATGCACTGGAGTGCGAATAATTCCAAATTCTAGTCCCTGGTGAGGGCGCATCGGCGTGCGTTCGTCGTGCGGACCACGGTGTCGCGGCGCGGGCGTTGCGGCAGCGGGAGATAAGCGGTCCTTGTCATGACGCCGCCGGACATGAAGGCGGTCGGAGCGTTGGATGTTCGTGCCAATCGCGGATCGGTTTGCAGACTGGATCAACGTCGGCCACAGGCGAGCCGCCGTGCGAGCCTTTGCCAAGGTTTTTACGTCAACATTCTACGCCTAGAGCCGTGCCCGACCCCGTTGGGTCACGGGCACGGCTCTAGGCTCTCGTTTTGGCGCGCGCTCTTGAGACGAACCGGAGCCACTTCGTCGGAGCGCGCTCCAGCTCCGTTCCGGTTCGCTCTCGGTTCGCATCTCTTGATCCGCAAGGGTATGCTTTGTGAAGGTCAGCTCAGCCCCTGGACGCCGGCAATCGTTGGACTGGCAGGAAGCCTGCTGCTGCCGATGGAGCGCTCGTCTACGGGGTTGCTGGTAGCGATCGCCCATGCGCCCATATCGGAAATCCTCTTGATGGGCTTCAGTACTATTGCAGGCTGCCGGCTGATCGGAAGCTGCTTATAGCAGCGACCAACGCCGGAGAATGCCGCAAACCTATCGGTTCCTGTTTTACGAACGAACGTCCGCTTCTGTGGCCAGGCGGCCCGTCTCTTTATTCAGGGCCATACGATACCTGAGCGATCAATCTTTTCTTCTGCGGTCAATATTTTATCTACTCAGTATCATCCTAGGTTAAGTATACTTTATATTTGCAAACATCGGTTGTGATTGATATCAAGGTTTCACCCCCAACACGAAAACTCATCTTCGCGCACGGTCGATGCGAACGGTATTCTCAACCGAAGGCCTGCATCCCCGGGACAGCTTCAGGCGCTGGAGAGAAAACCTGTTCGACAGGGGCATGCCGATCGAGCAGCAGCCTCTCAGCGACGCCCCTTTCGAAGCCAAGATGAAGGCCACCCGCATCGGGCCCCTCGTGATGACTTCCCTTTCGCAAAGCGCCTTGCGCAGCGAGATCACGCCCACCTCGATCCGGCGATACGCGGACCAGCAGCATGTCGATGTGATCTTCAAGATCAGCGGCGTATCGAAGCGCATCGTGGACGATCAGGATACCGTGCAGCGCCCCGGTGATTTCGTCGTCTACGACCGCCGGCCATCCGTGCGGATGTCGCCCACCGGCGGCGAAGTCTTGTTCCTGGAACTGCCGCGCGCGCACCTGGAGAAGATGCTCGGACCCACGCGGCTCTATTCGACTCTGACGATCGGGGCGGATCTCGCATCGACCCGTTTGGCCACGTGTTTCATCCGGGAACTGGTCGCATTGAGAGACCGGCTCTCCGCCGATGCCGGCGCCCGCATGGCGTCGATCGGCGTCGACCTGATCGTGGCCAGCATCGCCGAGCGCCTGGCTCAGGAGGTGCCGCGACCGCTGCACGGCACCGTCGTGGTCCAGCGCGCCAAGGCCTATGTCGAAGCCCATCTCGGCGACACGACCCTCGACCCGCCGCAGCTCGCGGCCGCCGTCGGCGTCTCGCTGCGCCGGCTGCAGGAGCTGTTCCACGAGCGCGGCCAGCACATCTCGGACTGGATCTGGCAACGCCGTCTGGAGACGGCCGCCAAGCGCCTGGCCGATCCGGGTTGCGCTCACCTGGCGATCGGCACCCTGGCGTATGGCTGCGGCTTCGCCAGCCAAGCCCACTTCGCCCGCCGCTTCAAGACGCGCTACGGGATGGCTCCCAGCGAGCATCGTCACGCGGCCCTCATGAGCCCCCGATAAGGCGCGACGGCGCCGGCCACCGCGTCCCACCCTGCGCGGCCATCGCGATGGGGACCAGGCGCCGGATTTCAGCCCCCGGTCGCCACGCGCGGCGACGAGGGCGGGACCTTCGACCGCGCGAAGACCCAGCCCCCTGCACCCTCAATGCAGCGTGTCGTCCGCGCAGGTCTCGCCCTCGACGTCGCGGGCCAGCGCCCGGCCGACATGCTCCACCAGCGGGCGCAGGGCGGCGAGGAGGCCCGGGTCGCCGATCTCCTCCGCGGCGCGCCACAGCTCGATCGCGTGGTGGCCCAGGCGCACGATCGCCGGGTCCTCGCCCTCGCGCCCGCAGGCCCGGTCCAGGATGTCCGAGATGCTCATGCGTGCAGCCTCCGCTCGGCGGGCGCGGGCGGGCGGATCGCTTGCGTGCGCGGGGCGTGCGGGGGCGCGGCGTCGAGGCCGAAGAACCGGCGCGATTCCGCGACCGTGTCGGGCCCCAGCCGGGCGTAGACCGCCAGGATGGAATGGCCCTGATAGGTCGTCGGCAGCCCGAGGGGCTCCACGTCCCAGCCGCAGGACATCAGCCGGTTGACCAGGATCGGGTGCGTCTGCGCCAGCAGGCCGTCGAGGCCGCGCGCCCGCGCCACCTCGGCCGCTGCGATGAAGATCCCGGCGGTGGCCGGGTCGATGCGGCTGGTGCGGCCCTCGCGCCGGGACGGCAGCGTCCCGCACCGGGTCCACTCGTAGACCGCCGCGCCCCGGGGCGCCGGGCCGCGCTCGGCGAGGTGCGGGTAGACCTCGGTGAGCAGATGCGGCCGGGTCGTCGGCAGGAGCCGGGTGTAGGCGGTCACCGCCCCGCCCTCCAGGTAGGCCAGGTGGATGCAGCCGGGGCCGTCGAACTGGTCGATCTCGCGGCCGTCGGGCCGGCGGCAGGCCTCCCAGTTCAGCCGCTCGACGAACAGGGCGTGCCGGAACCGGTAGATCTTGTCCATCAGATCGCCGTGCCGGGAAATATTGTCGTCGTCGATCACGATAACCATGGATCACTCCCCCTTTGGGGGCGTGATGCCGGGTGGCGGGTCCGAAAGAGCCTCGTAAATTTACGAGGTCGGCGGCCGCCCCGGGGTCAGGCTATGATGCCCTGCCGCATCGCCTCGGCGACGCACTGGACGCGGTTGACCGCGTCGAGCTTGCGGGCCGCGTTCTTGAGGTGGAACTCCACGGTCCGCTGCGACGTGCTCAGGATCTCGGAGGCCTCCCAGCTGGTCTTGCCGGCCGCGGTCCAGCGCAGGCACTCGACCTCCCGCGCGGTGAGCCGGGGCGCCTTGCGCGCCGGGCTGCTGCGGCCGCCCTCGCGGATCAGGGTCTCGGCCCGCTGGTAGGCGTAGATCGACACGAGGTGCAGCGCCGCCTTGGCGTCGTCCGACAGGTCGAGCCGGTCCGCCCCGAAGCTGACGCCGCCCCCCGGGCCGGACAGGTGATGGATCGGGACGCAGAACCCCTGCGACAGCCCGAACTCGGTCGCCTCGCCCATCACCCGGGCGGCCCCGGCCTCGTCGGACCGGTAGGGCGCCTCCCGCCACAGGAACGGCTCGGTGGTGCGCCGGACATGGTTCGCGACCGGGTCGATCCGCAGGTAGTCCCGGTCGAAATAGCGCTTGCGCCAGCCCTCCGGCCAGGCCGGCACCAGGGCGCAGCCCTGCGTGGAGATCGCGTGCTCCGCCGGCAGGTTGGTGATGATGAAGGCGTCGTAGCCGAAATACGCGCCGGCCGAGCGCATCTCGCGCAGGATGTCCGGGATCCGCGCGGCCTGCTTGAGACGGCCGACGATCTCGAAGGCCTTGTGGGTATCCTGGCTCACGAAACGTCCGAATGCGTGTAGCGCGAAATCTATCCGACCTATAGTTGCAACAATGTCAGTCCACGCGATGAAACACGATACATGAGGTTGTGCGGCCGGCCAAGAGCGCACGCCGTCGTGACGCTCCGTACGGCTTTGGCAGCTCCGGGTCCGGGCCTTTGCGCGGCGGGCCCCGGCCTCACGCCGGCGGCGCGGCCCGCCGCACCGGCCGGCTGACGAACCGGGAGCCGGCGAGCAGGAAGCGCCAGGGCGTCTCGGCGCCGCGGGTGATCCCAATGCGGCGGTCCGCCGCGACCGCGACGGCCTGCGCCCGGGGCTCGAACCGGAACGGCGCCTCCGCCACCGGCAGGCCATCCATCGCCCCGGTGACTCCGAGGGCCTGGCACAGCCGGCCGGGTCCGGCGCAGAGCAGAAGCGGATCGTCCGTGCCGCGCCGGGCCGCCATGGCGGCCAGGCCCTCGGTCGGCTCGATCGCCCGGAGCAGCACCGCGCTGCCGGGCTCGCAGACCAGGTTCAGGCACCAGTGCAGCCCGTAGGACCGGTAGACGTAGACGTGCCCGGGCGGCCCGAACATGCTGGCGTTCCGGCGGGTCGGGCCCGCGAAGCTGTGGGAGGCCGGGTCGGTCCGGTCGTAGGCCTCCGTCTCGACGATGCGCCCGCCCGCCGCGCCGACCCAGAGCCGCGCCCCGACCAGCTCCGCCGCCACCGCGGCGGCGTTCCGGGCGAAGAACGGGTCGGGCCTCGGATCGACGGGTGTCATGCTGGCAGTGTCATCCGGATGGTGTCAGCCCAGCCGGCCAACGCCCGGCGGTCCGTTTGGTTGACGTTTGCCCGGCATCCGGGTCCGACCCCGCAGACTTCGTAGAAGTCGCGGATCGGCCGCGCAATTCTTCGTGGATCGCCGGCCGACGGCGATGCCTGTTTCGTTCGCTTCGAAGTGACCGCGAAGTCTGTCCGGCCGCCTTCGATCCGGTCCCGACCCGAAATTCGCCGGCCAGTTGAAATACGGCGGAGGCCGCGGACGCGGTTTGCTGGTACGACAGGCCGGCCAGACCGGGCCCGCTGCCGATCTCGTCGGACCTCCCAGCATGACGCGCACCTCGTCGATCGCGACGCTCCGAACCTCCGCCGGGGGTTTGCCGGCCGCCCCGATCCCGCTGCGCGCCCGGATCCGCCCCATCCTCGGCGTCCGCCGCCTGCGCCTCGGCAGCGGGCTGGTGCTGTTCGCCTACATCCTGACCCACCTGACCAACCATGCCCTCGGCAACGTCTCCCTCGACGCCATGGAGGACGGCCTGGATATCGCCTCCGCCCTCTGGCTCAACCCGCTGGGCCTGGCGCTGCTCTACGGCGCCCTGCTGATCCACCTGCTGCTCGGGCTCCAGGCCCTCTACGCCGCCCGCTACTTCCGCTGGCGGCCCGGCGAGGTGGTGCAGATGGTCTCCGGCCTGCTGATCCCGCCTCTGCTCATCAGCCACATCGCGGGCACCCGGATCGCCTTCGCCACCGAGGGGCTGGACAAGGGCTACGCGCAGGAACTCTACGCCTTCTGGGTCGCCGCGCCGCAGCAGGGCGCGATGCAGGCGGCGATGCTGGTCATCGCCTGGATCCACGGCTGCTCCGGCCTGTATTTCTGGCTCCGGCTGAAGCCCGCCTTCGGGCGCGCCGCCCCCTGGCTGCTGGCGGTGGCGGTGCTGGTGCCGGTCCTCGCCCTGCTCGGCTTCGCGCAGGGCGGCCGGGCGATCGCCGCGCTCGCCCAGGACCCGGCCTGGCGCGCCGTGGCGCTCCAGCCGGTCCATGTCGGGCTGCCCGACCAGGTGGCGCAGCTCGCCGCCATCCGGAACGGGATGCTGCTGACCTATGCCGGCCTGGTGGCCGCCGTGATCGCGGCCCGCGGGGTCCGGACCCTGGCGGAGATCAAGGGCGGGACGATCCGGCTGCGTTATCCCGACGGCCGGGTGGTCCGGGTCCCCCGCGGCACCAGCGTGCTGGAGGCAAGCCGGCGCAACCGGATCCCGCATGCCAGCGTCTGCGGCGGCCGGGGCCGGTGCTCCACCTGCCGGATCCGCGTGCTCGACGGCAGCGACCGCACGCCCCCCGCGGGCCGGGCCGAGCGCGCCGTGCTGGAGCGGATCGCCGCCGGGCCGGGGGTGCGCCTCGCCTGCCAGTTCCGGCCCGAGGCCGACCTCGCCGTGGTGCCGCTGTTCCCGCTGCCGCCGCCGGTGCGGCAGGCGGACCTGCTCGACCGGGCGCAATCCGGCGAGGAGCGCTTCATCGTGGCGATGTTCGTCGACCTGCGCGGCTCGACCCGGCTCGCCGAGGAGCGGCTGCCCTACGACACGGTGTTCATCATCAACCGCTTCCTGGGCGCGGTCGGCGACGCGGTGCGGGAGGCCGGCGGCTCGACCAACCAGTTCCTGGGCGACGGCCTGCTGGCCCTGTTCGGCCTCGAGACCGAACCCGAGCCGGCGGCGCGCGACGCGCTCCGGGCGGTGGAACTCGTGGCCGAGCACGTCGCCACCCTGAACGAGCTCCTGGCCGCGGACCTGGAGCACACCCTCCGGTACGGGATCGGCGTGCATGCCGGCCTGGCGATCGTCGGCGAGATGGGCGACGCCACCGACGCCCGCTTCACCGCGCTCGGCGACACCGTCAACGTCGCCTCGCGCCTGCAGGGCCTGACCAAGGTTCTGGGCTGCATCGCGGTGGTCTCGGAGGCGGTCTACCGCGCCGCCAAGGCCACGCCGACGGCGATCCGCGAGATCCCGGTGGAGGGCCGCTCCGAGCCGGTCCGGGTGAGCACGCTGGGGGTGCTCTGAGCCGCCGGGGTGTTCACGGATCGGTGCCGTCCTGGAGTGTGGGAGACCGGATCAGCACCTCCGGGCCGCCCTCCCCCCGACCAGATGGCGCGACAGGGCCAGCATGAGCGGCACCACGGCGAGCGCCGTCGCGGCGGCCGCCACCGCCGCCCAGTGGGGGCCGGCCGCGTCCCCGAGCCGGCCGTAGAGCAGCGGGGCCGCCAGCGCGCTGCCCCCGAGCGTGCAGGTGTAGAACACCGCGAACGCCCGCTCGACCCGGCCGCCCGGGGCGAGTTCCGGCACCGTGCCGTACAGGACCGACGAGGTGCCGTTCAGCATCACCCCGAGCAGCGGCAGCAGGATCAGCGCGGGCACGAGCGGCAGGGCGATCACCGCCAGGATCGCGGCCGCGGTCCCGGTCTCGGTCAGCAGCACGGTCCGGGTCACGCCGAGCCGTTCCCCGAGCCGGCCGCAGACGGCCTTGCCGAGCGCGCCGCCGATGAACACCAGCGAGAGCGCGAGCCCCACGGTGGTCAGGGCCGCGCCCTTCTCCTGCAGCAGGAACGGCAGGTAGAGCAGGAAGGCGGGGCGGGCGGCGTTGTCGAGGGTGCCGATGGCGACGAGCAGCCCGAAGCCGGACCGCGCTTCGGTCCCGTCGTCCACCCGCGCGGGGCCCGGGGCGGTCCGGGATGGCGCGCTGCGTGAAGTGGGATCACGCGGCAGCCAGCGGCCGACGCCGAGCGCGACCGCGACACCCAGCCCGGCGATCACCCAGAGCGCCGTGCGCCAGCCCGACAGGGTCAGCAGGAAGCCGACCAGCGGCGGCACCGCGGCCTTCCCGAGGTCGCCTGTGAAATTGTAGGTGCCGAGCGGCCCCCGCGCGGCGGTCCCGTAGGCCCGGGCGATCACGGTCGAGGCGAGCGGATGCTGCGTGCTGCTGCCGGCGCCGCCGAGCAGCAGGCCGGCGCAGAGGCCGATCAGGCCGCCCGACGCCCCGGCGAGCGCGTAGCCGCCGGCGCTGAGCAGCGTGCCGAGGACCAGGACGGTGCGGGCACCGAGCGACTGGGCGAGCCGGCTCGCCGGCATCTGCAGGGCGGCGAGCGCGCCGTTATAGAGCGAGCGCAGCAGCGCCAGCGCGACGTAGTCGAGGCCGAACTCCGCCTGCCAGACCGGCAGCAGCACGTAGATCAGGTCGGTGTAGCCGTCGTGGAGGGCGTGGTTGACCCCGGTGACCACGAGGATG
This sequence comes from Methylobacterium sp. WL7, assembly GCF_008040085.1. NCBI lineage: Bacteria > Pseudomonadati > Pseudomonadota > Alphaproteobacteria > Hyphomicrobiales > Methylobacteriaceae > Methylobacterium > Methylobacterium sp. WL7. The sequence continues at coordinate 20,833 of NZ_VRVG01000068.1, forward strand.
CGCTTGTCCTCGATGCGCTTGGCCGTCCGGTCCGGGACGTCGTCCAGCGAGGCGGTGAACTCCGATGCGCGGGCCATCCTGCTTCCCTTGGTGGTTCCACCGCAGGATGCGGGTCTCGCGCCCGGCTGACAAACGCCTTATGCTGACGCTCGCGTGAGAAAATCTGACAGACATGCATCGCCGCCTGCCGCCGCTCAACGCCCTGAAGGCCTTCGAGGCGGCGGCCCGTCACGCGAGCTTCACCCGCGCCGCCGAGGAGCTGCGGGTGACCCACGGGGCCGTGAGCCGGCACGTGCAGATGCTCGAAGGCTGGCTCGGCGTGCCGCTGTTCGAGCGTCACAACCGGCGCGTGGTGCTCACCGAGGCCGGGCAGAGCTACGCCGCCGAGATCGGCGCCGCCCTCGACCGCGTCGCCCTGGCCACCGCCCGCCAGGTGGAGCGCGGCCGGCCGCGCCTGCTGCACGTCAACGCGCTGGCCACCTTCACCCTGCGCTGGCTGATCCCGCGCCTGTCCGGCTTCCAGGTCGCCCACCCCGCCGTGGAGGTCCGGCTGACCACCTCCAACGTGCCCCTGGCCCACCTCGTGGACCCGTTCGACGTGGCGATCCGGGGCGGGCCGGATACGCGTCCCGGCCATATCGGGCAGCCGTTCCTGTCCGAGCGGCGCCTGCCGGTGTGCAGCCCGGCCCTGCTGCGGCGCCTGCCGCTCCGCGAACCGGAGCACCTGCGCCACCACACCCTCCTGCACGCGGCAACGCTCCCGGAGGTCTGGCCGCACTGGCTGCGGGCCGCCGGGGTGCCGGACCTGACGCCGCAGGCCTCGGTGACCCTGGAGCACTTCTACCTGACGCTGCAGGCCGCCCTCGACGGCCTCGGCGTCGCGATGGGCCCGGAGCGCCTGATCGCCGACGACGTGGCCGCCGGCCGCCTGACCCGCCCGTTCGCGGGCCCGTCGCTGCCGGCACGGAGCTACTACACCTACGTGCCTGAGACCCGGGCGGACGACCCGACCGTGCGCGCCTTCTGCACCTGGCTGACCGAGGCGGCGCACGACGCCTGAACACGGGACAGGGAGCGGGATGGCATCGGGAGCTATCCTGGCGCAAGAATGCTTGTCAGGCATAGATGCTTGTCAGGAATGCGTTCGACGGCGTCAGCGCCGACCGGCGGACGCCGCTGCCGAAGGTGAATTCATGGCGCGCAAGCGTCTCCGCCCCACGATCGCGTATCTGTCCGAGGCCGTGGCGCGGCTCGGGCTCGCCCCGGATTCCGTCGATCTGGAAACCCTGCGCGCCGATCTCGAGCTGCCCGATTTCGGCGCCGAGGTCGAGGACGAGCGGGTCGCCCAGGCGTTGCGCGCCCGGCAGCGGGCCCGGGCCTTCGCCGAGACCGGGGTCCCGGCGGTCCGGAAGGCCATCCCCACCCTGAAGGCCGCGATCACCCGGGACCATCGGGTGATCTGGACCATCCGGATCGAGATCCCGCTGCTCGACAACGGCCGCATGGACCTCCGGATCGACATCGCCCCGGACCCGGCCGCCGCCGAGATCCTGGCGCGCATGGCGGCCCGGAACGATCCCGCCCACCGGGTCGAGGCCCTGCGGGCGGCCGTGGCGGAGCGGGCGGCCGAGGCCGTCCGCAGCTTGAGCAAGCCGGTCGAGCGCCTGCGGGCGCAGATCATCCAGGACCTGCGCGAGGTCGGGGCCGATGCGGCCGCCTACATCGCCCACATGGACCGGTCGCTGCGGTCCCGGGTGTTCGCCTACGGGCCGAAGCTGGCACGCGCCCTGGTCGATGCGCTCACCCCCGTGCGCCGCCACGCCAAGGCGGTGGCGAGCGAGGGCTCGCGCCTGCGCCGCCTGCGCGATCAGGTCGGGTTCGGTGCCTATATCGAGCGCTTCGCCGCCGCCCGCCGGCTGAACCGGCGGATCCTGTTCCACATGGGCCCAACCAATTCCGGCAAGACCTACGCGGCCCTGCAGATGCTGACGGCGGCGCCGACCGGCACCTACCTGGCGCCCCTGCGGCTGCTCGCCCTGGAGAATTACGAGGCCCTGCGCGAGCGCGGGCTCCGGGCCGGGATGGTCACCGGCGAGGAGGTCTTGGGCGAGCCCGAGCCGACCCACACCGCCCGCACCATCGAGACCGCCGACCTGACCCGCCCGATCGACGTCGCGGTGATCGACGAGATCCAGATGCTGTCGGATCCCGACCGCGGCTGGGCCTGGACCAACGCGCTGTTCGGCGTGGCCGCCCGGACCGTGGTCGTGTGCGGCTCCGACGACGCCCTGTCGTATGTCCGCCGCGCCGCGGAGGCCGCGGGCGAGTCGCTGGAGGTGATCCCGTTCACCCGCAAGTCGCCACTGCTGCTGCTCGACGAGGCGGTGCCCCTGGAGAAGGTCGAGCCGGGGGACGCGGTCGTGGCGTTCTCGCGCCGCGCCGTGCACGAGAACCGCGAGATCCTGGTCGCCCGCGGGCACCGGGTGGCGACGATCTACGGCGCCCTGTCGCCGGAGGTGCGCCGGGCCGAGGCCACCCGCTTCCGCACCGGCGAGGCCAACGTCCTGGTCACCACCGACGCGATCGGCATGGGGCTCAATCTCGGGCCGCTCCGGCGGATCGTGTTCTCGACCGTGCGCAAGTGGGACGGCGTGAAGGAGCGCGGGCTGACCAATTCCGAGATCCGCCAGATCGCCGGGCGGGCGGGCCGCTACGGCCACCAGGAGGTCGGCTACGTGGCGGCGACGGACGCGATCGCCGTCGAGCCGATCCGGGTCGCGTTGTCGGGCGCTCCCACGGCGCCGGCGGCCGACACGCGCTTCTTCGTCCGGCCGGATCTCGGCGCGATCCGCTCCGTCGCCGCGGAGATGCAGACCCACAGCCTCCACGAGGTGCTGACCCATTTTGCCCGGGCGACCTTCTACGCCGGCTCGCCGTTCCAGCCCTCGGCCCTGGAGGAGATCCTGGAGGTCGCGCGGGTGGTCGACCGGGCGCGGCTGCCGATCGAGGAAAAGTTCGCCTTCTCGGTCTGCCCGATCAACCGGCGCGACGAGATCGCCATGGGCATGCTCGAACGCTGGAGCCAGGCTCGGGCGGCCGGCACCACGGTCCCGGCCCTGCGGGCGAACCTGACCGGGGAACTCGATTACCAGGAGCGGAGCGTCCGCCTGGCCAGCGCCTACCTGTGGCTGTCACGCCGCTTCCCCGACACCTTCGACGACGTCGAGGCGATCCGGCACATGCGCAGCCGCGCCAACGACGCCATCGAGCAGCACCTGCGCGAGACCGCGACCCGCAAGGCCGAGCGCCGCACCCGCCGGGCGGGCACGCGGTAGCGCATCATCCCGAAAGGTGGTTGCCGGCTTTCGGGATGATGCGAAATAACGACTTAAAAACTCACCAGCGGTAGCCGAGGCTGGCGATGACGGTCCGCCCGTTGCCGTAGAAGCAGCCGCCCGCCGCGAAGCAGGAGGCGACACTGGTCCGGTCGAACAGGTTGGCGGCGTTCACCGAGACCTGCCAGCCCGCCAGCCCCGGATCGGCGGCGCCGAGCTCGTAGCGGATCGCCGCATCGACCAGGGTCACGGCCGGCACCGAGAAGCTGTTGGCCGGGTCGCCGGCGCTCCGGCCGATGGCGCGGATCCCGCCGGCGAGGCTGAGGCCCGCCAACGGCCCGCCCGGGAACCGATAGTTCGCCCAGAGCGACACCAGCTGGTCGGGCACGGACACGAAGCGCTTGCCGACGAGCGCCGGGTTGCTGTCCCGGCTCACGGTGGTGTCGAGGTAGGTATAGGCGCCGATCAGGTCGAGGCTGTCGGACAGGGTCGCGCGGGCCTCGAGCTCGATGCCGCGCGAGCGCACCGCGCCGGTCTGGACTTTGTAGAACGGATGCGCCGGATCGGCGGTGGATACGTTGTCCTGGGTGATGTCGAAGCCCGAGACCGCGAAAAAACTCTCCAGGCCGGGCGGCTGGTACTTCACCCCGGCTTCGGTCTGCCGCGCATGGGTCGGCTTGAACGGCGCGCCCGCGAAGGTGGTGCCCAGGGTCGGCTCGAACGAGGTCGCGTAGCTGGCGTAGGGCGCGAGGCCGCCGTCGAACAGGTAGGTCGCGCCGACCCGACCGGTGAAGGCCGCGTCGTCCTGTTGGGAATTCCGCGCGCTCAGGCGGTTCGCGGTGTCGAGGAAGGACCAGTCCTGCCGCCCGCCGATCGTGAGGACCCAGCGGTCCAGCCGCATCTGGTCCTGGGCGTAGAGTCCGACGCGGTTCCAATCCTGCCGGGTCCGCGGGGCGGCCGGCGGAACCGCAAAGGGCCGGCCGTAGACCGGCGCTGCAAAGTCGATCGGCGGCACCGGGCCGAAGCCCGAGGCGTCCGTATCCGCCCGGGAGCCCTGATAGCCGAGCCCGAACAGGAGGGTGTGGGCGATCGGCCCGGTGGCGAAGTCGGCCTGCGCCTGGTTGTCCAGGGATAGCCCGTCCACCGCCTCCCGCGACCAGGAGGCCGAGCGTTCGAGCAGGCGCGACGTCGCTCCGAACGGGGCGAAGAAGTTGACCGCCGCGCCTTCGAAGCGCGTATCGATATGAGCGTAGCGCAGGTTCTGCCGAACGGTCCAGGTCGCGTCGAAGCGGTGCTCGACGGCGTAGCCGATCATGGCCTGCTGACGGTCGTAAGCATCGAACCCGGGCTCCCCCGGGAAGAAGCTGCGCCGGATTCGCCCGGCCGGGTTGGGGAACAGGGTTCCCTCGGCCGGGAGCCAACCCGAAAAGTTGTTGTGCGGGTCGTTCTGGTAGAAGCCCAGCAGGGTGAGACTCGTGTCCTCGTCCGGCCGCCACGCGAGCGTCGGGGCGAGCACGACCCGCTGCTCCCGGGAAAAGTCGACCTGCGTGTCGACCCGCCGCCCGAGGCCGTTGAGGCGGTAGGCCAGGCTGCCGTCGTCGCCGATCGGGCCGCCGATGTCGAAGGCCGCCTCGGCGCGGTTGCGGTTGCCGCTGGTGAGCGTCACCGCCCCGAACGGCTGCTCGGTCGGCCGCTTGCTGACCATGGCGACGATCCCGCCCGGGCTCGCCTGCCCGTAGAGTACCGAGGCCGGCCCGCGCAGCACCTCGACGCGCTCCAGCGTCGAGGGATCGATGACCTGTGCGGCCCAATTGCCGCCCTTGACCAGCGGCAGGCCGTCGAGGACCTGCGGGTTGGTGGCGCCGGCGGCGAACCCGCCGAAGCCGCGCAGGAACACGCTTTCCAGCACGCCGCCGATCCGCGTGTCCGCGAAGACCCCGGGCGTGTAGCGGACGCTGTCGCCGACGCTCCGGGCGGCCTGCTGATCGATCTGCGCCCGGGGGATCACAGACACCGCCTGCGGGACCGCGATGAGGGGCGTGTCGGTCTTGGTACCCGTGGCCGAGATGCGGGCCACGAGTCCGGGGACCGGATCCGTTCCGGTCATCCCGCGTCGCGTCACCGTAAGGACGGGCAGCGCGATGTCGGCATCCTTTTCGCCGCCCGGTGGGACGGCCACGCGTACCGATCGCACCGGGTTCAGCGGGGCAGAGCCGGTGTGCGGCTCGTGGCTGGACGGCCCTCCGAACGGCGGCTTCGTCTCTGCGCGGAGAGGTACGGGGGAGAGGCTTAGGACGACGGCGAGGACGACGGTGCAGTCCTTAATGCGCGGCAGCCTGGTCGCCTCTCGAACAGGCGTGGCGGGGGCGAGCGGGTGCTGGGTTCGCGGGGACATGATCGGGCTCCTGGCTCGGGAGCCCAGCGCTACGGCGGTTGTACGCGTCGGTCAACAAAGGTAGGATGATTGGATCAAACTATCTTTTAGCGGAATTCCAGGGAGCCGGGGTCATGGACCGCGCGACGTTCACCCTCCACGATGTTTCCGACTTTCCCATCGTGCGGATGCGGAATGACGCTGTGCGTCCGCCCGGCTACGCCTCCGTCTGGTGCCGGGAGATGGACGCGTTGCTCGCAGGCGGCGACCCCTTCGTGCTGATCTATGACGGACGCCGGCACGACGAAGCGCATGACGACCGGGTCGCGCGCGGCCTCTGGCTGAAGCGGAACAAGGAAGCCCTGGGCGGGTGCTGCCGCGCGTTGATCGTCGTCGAGCCAGACCCGGAGCGCCGCCACGCCTTGGAAGCCGCCTTTCCCAGCTTGATCCGCGCGTTCGGCACACCCCAGGCCGCATGCGCCACCGATCGCGAAGCCGTCGCACTGGCCAGGCAGACTCTGGGCGCGGCCGGCTGATCGGAGCCGCAGCGCGCTCAGCTCCCGGGGGCGGTCTCGATACGCCCCAGCGCATCGAGAATCGGGCCCACGATCGCCCGGGCCGCGTCCGCCGCACCCGATTCGTCCCGCTGCCGGATCGCATCGACCACCCGGCGGTGGGCGGCGAGGTCCGGCTCGGGCAGGGCCCCGTCACTGAGCGCCGTGCTCGTACTGCCATGCAACGACAGGGCGAAATACCGGTAGAGTTCCGCGAGGGCGGCGTTGTCGCCGCATTGTGCGACCGCGACATGGAAGGCGATGTCGCGCTCGATGAATCCGGCGAGGTCCCCGTCCTGTGGACGCTCCCCGCGCGCCTCCAGCAGGGCTTCGAGCCGCGCCACGTCACCGTCGTTCCGCCGCGCCGCCGCCCGGCGGGCCGCCTCGGTTTCGAGGAGCGCGCGCAACTCGAAATGGTCGCGCAGGCTCGCATGGGCGACCCGGCGCATGACCTCCGCCGGATCGACGTTGAGGCGGACATAAGTCCCGTCCCCCTGTCGCACCTCCAGCACCTTGGCGTGGGAGAGAACCCGCACGGCCTCCCGCACCGTGTTCCGCCCGACCTGCAGCATCTCGGCGAGTTCGGCCTCCTTCGGGATGCGCGCGCCGACTTTCCAGCGGCCGGTCTCGATCTGCGTGCGGATGAGATCGATCGCTGAATCGACCAGCGAGCGGCGGGCGGCCTGAGGCAGATTCAAGGTGGAGGGCATGCGCTCAGCTTCATGCCGGGATGCGGGATCATCCGACTTCTGAACCATCTCTTCGACCACTTCGCGCGGCAAGCGAAGCCCCGAACACGAAAAACCCGGTCCGCGCGAGCGGGCCGGGTTTTTGGTGGTGGTCGGGTGGTCGGAAGGGATTTGGTTGCGGGGACAGGATTTGAACCTGTGACCTTCAGGTTATGAGCCTGACGAGCTACCGGGCTGCTCCACCCCGCGCCAAGGTTGTGCGGCTGATCCGGGCTGGCTGGCGCTGGTTGGC
>NZ_VRVG01000069.1:0-27956 GCF_008040085.1 Methylobacterium sp. WL7
GCCCGCATCCCGCCCCCTGCTGCCGAATTCCCGATCCCACCCCCCGAGTGCGTCATGGCGTCGAGCAATACCGATCACATCCATGTCGGGCGGGACAGCTGGCTGTTCCTGAAGACCGGGACCAACGACATCCTGGGGCAGTTGGAGCGGCCGGAGGCGATGGCCGAGCTGATCTGGGCGTGGCGCAGCCTCGTGTCCAACCGGGAGCGGCGGCTGCGGGCGCTCGGCATCCGGTATCGCCACGTGGTCGCGCCGGACAAGCTGGTGATCTACGACAACCACCTGGACGGGATCACCATCGCGCCGGCGGCCTCGCCGGCCAACCGGCTGCTCCACGCGGAGCCGGACCTGGGTCCCGCGTGGCGGCGGGGGCCGCGGGCCCTCTACGCGGATTGGCGGCGCCGGAAGCGCTGGCGGCAGACCTGCATTGACCTGGTGGCGCCGATGCGGGCCGCCCGGGACACCGTCGACCTCTATTGCCGGACCGACACCCATTGGAGCTTCGACGGCTGCTACCTGGCCTATGCCGAGATCTGCCGGGCCTTCGGGACGGAGCCGCGGGCGGACCTGCGGGACCGGCCGTTCACGCCGGTCGATCATGACGGCGACCTCGGCAGCGCCTTCGACCCGCCGCGCCGGGCGCCGTCACGGGCCTACCGGATCCAGCGGGATTCCCTGCGGACCTATGCCAGCCCGATCGTCGAAGCGCGCGAGAAGGCCGGCCTGCTGCACACGCTGCACGGCGGCGCCAACGTGGCCTACCGCAACGAGACGGCGGCCGATCCGCGCCGGCTGGCGCTGTTCGGCGACTCATTCTCGCACGTCATGCCGTACATGCTGACGATCCTGCTGGCCGAGACCTTCCGCGAGGTGCACTTCGTCTGGAGCACGTCGCTCGACTGGTCCTACATCGCGCGGACGAAGCCAGATTTGGTCCTCACCGAGGTGGCCGAGCGGTTCATGGCCCAGCTGCCCGACGACAGCTTCTCGCTGGACGCCTACGTGCAGGAGCGGTTCGGCGCCGAACTGGCGGCCCAGGCAGGCGAGCCCTAGAGCATCGTTCCGAAAGGTGGCGGCCGGCTTTCGGAAAAAGACGAGGCGGATCAAGAAGCTAGCGCATCGTGCCGGTTCCGATATTCGGCACGATGCGCTAGCCCTCGAGCTTGGCCATCAGCGCATCGGACAGCGCGAAGTTGACGTAGACGTGCTGCACGTCGTCCTGGTCCTCGATCACCTCGACCAGGCGGATCAGCTTCTCGCCGGTCTCGTCATCGACGTCGATCGTGTTCTGCGCCTTCCAGACCAGGCCGGTGCGGCTCGGCTCACCGAACCGGGCCTCCAGGGCCTTGGCGACCTCGCCGTAGGATTCCTGCGCGCAGACGACCTCGTGGCCGTCCTCGCTGGAGCTGACGTCGTCGGCCCCCGCCTCGATCGCCGCCTCCAGCATCGTGTCGGCGTCGGCGACGTTCGCCGGGAAGCCGATCACGCCGACCCGGTCGAACATGAACGCCACGGCGCCGGTCTCGGCGAGGCTGCCGCCGGACTTGGTGAAGGCCGAGCGCACGTCCGAGGCGGTGCGGTTGCGGTTGTCGGTCTGCGCCTCGACGATCAGCGCGGCGCCGCCCGGGCCGTAGCCCTCGTAGCGGATGTCCTCGTAGGTCTCGCCATCCGCCCCGGCCGCCTTCTTGATGGCGCGCTCGATGTTGTCCTTGGGCACATTCTCGGCGCGGGCCGCGATGATCGCCGCGCGCAGGCGTGCGTTCATGGCCGGGTCCGGCGTGCCGAGCTTGGCCGCCACAGTGATCTCGCGGGCGAGCTTGCCGAACACCTTCGAGCGGACCGCGTCCACCCGGCCCTTCCGGTGCATGATGTTCTTGAACTGCGAATGGCCTGCCATGGCGTGTGAGACTTTGTTCGTTGGCGAGGGCGGGAATCCGGGACCCCGCCGTCGCGGCTGTGAGGTCGCCGCGTTATAGGCCGCCGGCTTCCGACGAAGCAACGCGCCACCCGATCGTCACGACCGGGGAAAGATCGCCCGCGCCGGGCGTTGGCGCCGGACATGTCAGCTGGAAACCCGATGCCGCGCCGGACCGAACACAGCAGGACGGCGACGACGCCCCCGGCCGCCGACCGCCGCTGGCTCAAGCTCGGGATCGCCACGCTGCTCGGCGTGGCCGCTGGCACGATGCTGTTCGCCACGGAGGCGCAGGGGCGGCAAGCGGCAAGACGCGTGAGCCGCCCACGAGCCGGCTCGTAAGCGGTCCCCGCCTCACGCTGCCCGGACGGTGGCCAGGAAGCGCCCGACTTCGACCGTGAGCTGCTCCGACTGACGCGACAGCTCCGAGGCCGAGGTCAGAACCTCGCCCGCCGCGCCGGTCTTCTCCGCCGCCCCGGCCACGCCCGTGATGGTGCGGGTCACCGCGCCGGTGCCGGAGGCCGCCTGACCGACGTTGCGGACGATCTCCTGGGTCGCCGCATCCTGCTGCTCCACCGCCGCCGCGATCGAGGCGGACACGGTGCTGATCTCCCGGATGCGGCCGGCGATCTGCCCGATCGCCGTGGTGGCCTCGCCCGTAACACCCTGGACCTCACCGATCTGCTGGCCGATCTCGCCGGTAGCCTTGGCGGTTTGGTCGGCCAGCGCCTTGACCTCCGCGGCCACCACCGCGAACCCCCTGCCGGCCTCGCCGGCGCGGGCCGCCTCGATGGTGGCGTTGAGCGCCAGCAGGTTGGTTTGGGCGGCGATGCCCGAGATCAGCCCGACCACTTCACCGATCTTGGCCACGCTCGCGGTCAGGGCGCTCACGAGCGCAGCGGTCTGGTCCGCTTCGCCCACCGCGGTCCGGGCCAGATCCGCCGAGCCGGCGACCTGCCGGCCGATCTCCTGCACCGAAGCGCCCAGTTCCTCGGCGGCGGCCGCCACGGTGCCGACATTGGACGCGGCCTGCTCAGAGGCGGCCGCGACCGTGGTCGACCGTTCCGCCGTCTCGGCCGCCGTCGTCGCCAGGGTCTGCGCCGTGGCCTGCAAGGCGCCGGCCGACGCCGAGACCGTGCCCACGATCCCGCCGGTCGCCCGCTCGAACGCGTCGGCCATCTGGTGCATCGCCGCCCGGCGCTGTTCCTCGGCGAGGCGCCGGGCCTCGGAGGATTCCGCCTCCAGCGCCGCGGTCCGGATCAGGTTGTCCTTGAACACCTGCACGGCCCCGGCCATCGCGCCGAGTTCGTCCCGATTCTGCGTGCCCGGCACGGGCGTCTCGACCGCGCCCCCGGCCAGGCGCCGCATGGCTTCGGCGAGCCCGAGGATCCGTCGTACGATACGGACCTGCACGATCAGGATCGCCGCCACCGCGAGGCCGGCCGCGAGCAGGATCGCCGCGATGGCGAGCATGAGATCCTGGCGGGCCTCGGCGGCGGCGGTCCGCGTCTGATCGACCGCGGCGGAGATGACTGCGATCGCCGCATCCGACACGGCCTTCTGGCCGGTGACGACCCCGGCATCCCACTCCACGTTCGGGACCGAGATCCTGCGCCCATCCGAGATGGCGGCGGCGATGGCCTGGCGGTGCTCGGCCATGCGCCCGCCGAAGTAGGTGGCGTTGGCCCGGGCATACATGTCGCGCACGGCGGCATCCATACCGCCGATCTCGATGGTGCGCTTGGCGACCTGCCAGGCCGTCAAAGCCTGTGTGTCGGCAATGCTCAGCTGTGTCCCTTCCGCGGGCGTGGCGGGACGGCCGCTCGCCAGGAGCCCGCTGATGATGGCCGCGGCACGGCCGCTGCTCGTGCGCGTGAGCCAGATCGCCGCCCGGGCGTCGAGGAAGCTGCCGAAGGCGGGGGCGAGGGCCTGGATATGCGCCTCGGTCGCGTCGGAGGCCGCTTCCAGCGCGATCAGGAACCGGTTGCCGACCTCGTCCAGTTGCTTGCGCAGGGACGGGTCCCGGCCGGCAAGGGGCTGATCGAGGGCCGGGTCCACGGCCGGACGCAGCCGCCGCCACGTATCGACGAAGGATTGCAGTTCGACGCCCCTGGCTTTCAGGGCGGCATCAGTCACCCCTCTCAGATCGGCGAGGGCGCCGTCGATAGCGGCGTCGAAGGCCTGGCGGCCATCCAGGGCGGTCTGCCGGTGGACGCGGTTGGCGTCGAGCTCCTCCAGGAGGGCCGTCATGTTCCACCCCCGCTCGATACGAAGCTGCGTCAGGCTCGTGAACAGGTTGCGGTCGATCGCCATGTAGGCGGCGACCTGATCGGCCAGATCCGAGCGCGCCTTGCTGCGGACCAGTTGCAACGCGGCCAAGCCGATCGCGACGGCACTGACGAGGGCGACGATCGCAACAATTGTAAAGCGAATTGAAAGCTTAGGCACAGCCAACCACCGACAAATCAAGATATCAGATCTTAAATTCGGATCGGGGACAAAGCTATGGATTTTTTATTCATTTTGACTTGGATTATTGAGCAAAAGCAATGACTATTCAGAACGTTTATATTTTTCATATTTGAAAGATCGCGGATTTTGTCATTATATAACTTCCAAGTATTCCGTTTTGCTGCTCATTCATGTCGCAACGAATGTGTGACCCCGGTTGGGAGGCAGCGGCTCAAAACAGCCTTCCGCGGCAGGCCCGATGCCCGCCGCGCACATGCCCCGCTTAAGCCTTGCGTGATCGAGAAGGATGGCGCGCGTGTTCGGGAGGCGTCGCGACTGCAGGCAGCTCAGAGCATGCCGGCGCTCGTCAGCGTCGAGATTGGCCGTCTCGGGCTTTCGTAGAACCAGCCGGCATCGATGCCGGTCGCGGGGGCGAGGCAGCCGGTTCAGCGAAGTCCCGCATGCCAAGCCCGCAAAGCGGCCAGCGTCACCACGTCGCCCGGCCATTCAAGTCCGGCGAGGTGTCGGTGCGGGTGGCCCGGCTCGCCGAGATCGGAGACCGCCGAGAAGGCGCCGTCGAGGCGGTGGCTGTCGGTGTAGCGGCTGCGGGTCGCCAGGACCGGCAGGCCGGCGGCGCGGGCCGACGCGATGCCGGGGGCGGAATCCTCGAACGCCACGGCCTGCACGGCCGGGACGTCGAGGCGGTCCAGGGCCAGCTGGAACACGTCCGGTGCGGGCTTCTTGCGCGCGGCCTCGTCGCCGGCCGCGATCACGTCGAAGGGCGTGTCGTCCGGTCCGAAATTCGCCGCGAGGAGCCGGTCGACGTTGGGCCGGCTGGTGGTGGTGGCGATGGCCAGGCGCAGGCCGGCGTTCCGGGCCTCGCCGATCAGCCGGGCGATCCCCGGGCGCAGGGGCAGGCCGTCCCCGGTCACGAGGCCGCCATACGCGATCGTCTTGCGGGCGTGGATCTCGGGCGCCCGGGCGTGGAGCGACGCCGCCTCGCCCGGATGGTGCGTGTCGATGTAGTGGGTGAGCCGTTCCTTGCCGCCCATCACGGTGAGCAGGTCGGCATAGAGCGCCGGGTCCCAGCGCCAGGGCAGGTCCAGGTCCGCGAAGGCGCGGTTGAACGCCTGCCGGTGCAGGTCCTCGGTCTCGGCGAGCGTGCCGTCGACGTCGAAGATCAGCGCCCTCAGCACGAGAGGTCGCGACCGGAGGCGCCCTCCGCGCCGGCCCGGATCGCCGCGATGCGCTCCGCGTAGGCGTCGAGACCGCCGCCGAAGACCGCGTTGCCGGCCACGAACGTGTCGGCGCCGGCGCGGCTTGCCGCCTTCACGGTCTCGGCGTCGATGCCGCCGTCGACCTGGATGCGGATGTCGCGGCCGGCCACCATGGCCCGCACCCGCGCCACCGCCTCCATGCTGCTCTTGAGGAATTTTTGGCCGCCGAAGCCCGGATTGACGGTCATCACCAGCACGAGATCCACGATGTCGAGCACCGGCTCGACCAGCGCGGCGGGGGTGCCGGGGTTGATCGCCACGCCGGCGCGCTTGCCGAGGTCGCGGATGGTCTGGAGCGAGCGGTGGATGTGCGGCCCGGCCTCGGCATGGACCGTGATCCCGTCGGCGCCGGCCTCTGCGAAGGCCGCGAGATACGGGTCGGCCGGCGCGATCATCAGGTGCACGTCGAAGAATTTTTGCGTGTGCGGGCGCAGCGCCTTCACCACCGGAGGGCCGAAGGTGATGTTGGGCACGAAATGCCCGTCCATCACGTCGAGATGGATCCAGTCGGCCCCGGCCGCGTCCACGGCGCGGGTCTCCTCGGCGAGGCGGGCGAAGTCGGCCGAGAGGATCGACGGGGCGATGACGGGAGGCAGCATGCGGTATCCGGGATCGGGCGGGCCGGGGCGAGCGCTGAAGGCCGATGTGGTTGGATCCATTTACGTCGGCTCGCCGGCTCTTCCTACCCCTGCGTGTCAGCCTGTCGGATGAGTGCGATGGCGGTCTTCGCCGCCAGCGTCAGGGGCTGCGGCGGCGCCTCCAGGTCGAACCAGTCCAGACCGTCATGCTTCTCGGGCTCGACGAGCCGCGGCGCCCGGGAATAGGCATCCACCCGATAGACCGGCGCGACCCAGTGGATACCCGCATCGGCATCGATGTGATCCACGACGCAGAGCAGCGTGACCGGCTCGATCCCGATACCGAGCTCCTCGGCGACCTCGCGCTTCACCGCATCGGCCACGGGCTCGAACAGGTCGACCTTGCCGCCCGCCAGCCCCCAATGCCCGGCCTCCGGCTCGGTCCTCCGGCGCAACAGCAGGATGCGCCCGTCGACGACGATGGCGGCCCCGCACCCGACCCGTGGCTCCACCTGCACGATCCGGCATCCCGTTTGTTATGGAATTTGCTGGTGCCACGGTGGCGACCGAGTCGCCAGTGCGGGTGGGAAAGGCGCGCAGCGATCAAAACCGCTCAGTTCTATGCTTCCATCAGCGATGTGCCGGTTCAAGGAGCGATAACGGCGGCTGGATGAACCACCTTGTCATCCCGGGGCCGCGAAGCGGAGCCCGGGATCCATAACCGCAGACGGATGAAGGTCTTGCACAGTCGGCGGCTCTGGATTCCGGGCTCGCCTGCGGCGCCCCGGAATGACAGGGTGGATGCAGGGCATTCATGCCCCCAAACTCCTGGCGCGATTGCCCGCGCGGAATCCTGCGAGCGGGAACGCCCAACCCCAAAAAAATCACGCCAGGCGGCGGCGGCGTTCCACGAGCTGCATGATCATCGGTGTCAGGATCAGCTGCATGGCGAGGTCGAGCTTGCCGCCCGGGATCACGATGGAATTGGCCCGGCTCATGAAGCTGTCGTGGATCATCGACACGAGATACGAGAAGTCGATCCCCTTCGGGTCCTTGAACCGGATCACCACCAGCGACTCGTCGGCGGTGGGGATCCAGCGGGCGATGAACGGGTTCGAGGTGTCGACGGTCGGCACCCGCTGGAAGTTGATGTCCGTGAACGAGAATTGTGGGCAGATGGTCTGCACGTAGTCGGGCATCCGCCGCAGGATCACGTCGGTGACGGCATCCGTGGAATAGCCGCGGAACGAGCGGTCCCGGTGCAGCTTCTGGATCCATTCGAGGTTGATCACCGGCACCACGCCGATCTTCAGGTCGGCGTAGCGGGCGATGTCCACGTCCGGGTCGGCCACGCAGCCGTGCAGGCCCTCGTAGAACAGCAGGTCGGAATCCGGCGGGAACGCCTCCCAATCCGAGAAGCTGCCCTCCGGGATGCCGTAGGCCCGGGCGTCGTGCTGGTCGTGGGCGTAGTGCCGGGTCTGGCCGGTGCCGTTCTCGGCGTAGCTGCGGAACACCGCCTCCAGCTCCGGCAGCAGGTTCGCCCGGGGCGCGAAATGCGACAGCGTCGGCTCGCGCGCCATCATGGCCCGCATGGTGTCGCGGTCGTACGCGTGGAACCCGTCGCCCTCGATGAACACCGCGCGCACGTCTTCCCGGCGGAAGATCTGCTCGAAGGTGTTGCGCACCGAGGTCGTGCCGGCCCCGGAGGAGCCGGTCACCGAGATGATGGGGTGCCGCGCCGACATGCTCTTGAACTTCGCGTTGCGTTTACGACCGCATCAATCCGCGCTGGCCGAACAGCGGCGAGCGACCGGCATCGGGCTTGCCGCCCGCGTAGTAGGCGGCCACGCACGCGACCTCCTCGGTGGAGCCGCAGACCAGGGGCGCACGCTCGTGGATCCCGGTGGCGACCAGGTCGAGGATGCGGGTCTGGCCGTCGGTCGCGGCGCCACCGGCCTGCTCGATCAGCATCGCCACCGGGGCGACCTCGTAGAGCAGCCGCAGGCGGCCGCGGGCGTAGTTCTTGCGGGCGTCGCCCGGATACAGGAACACGCCGCCGCGGGTCAGCACGCGCTGGATGTCGGCCACCAGCGAGGCGAGCCAGCGCATGTTGTAATCCTTGTCGCGCGGGCCCTCGGTGCCGCGCTGGCAATCCTCGATATAGGCCTTCACGGGGGCGTCCCAGTGCCGGACGTTGGAGGCGTTGATGGCGAATTCCTTGGCCGAGGCCGGAACCGACATGGCTAAGCTGGTCAGGCGGAACGCGCCCTCCTCCCGGTCGAGCACGTAGGATTGGGTGCCGTCGCCGAGCGTCAGGATCAGCGCGGTGGCCGGGCCGTAGGTCACGAAGCCGGCGGCGATCTGGGCGGTGCCCGGGGTGGTGAACGAGGCCAGCGGGTTGGCCGGGTCCTTGATCGACGGGCGGATGCCGAAGATCATCCCCACCGCCATGTTGACGCCGATGTTGGACGAGCCGTCGAGCGGGTCGATCGCCACGGCCAGCGGCGCGTCGGGGTTCAGCCGCATCACCGCCTCGGCCTCCTCGGAGGCGACCTCGGCGACGGGGGCGCCCTGCAGGGCGGCGGTCACGCTTTCGTGCGCGATCACGTCCAGCGCCTTCTGCACGTCGCCGTCGCTGTTGTTCTCGCCCGCCGCCGCGAGGTCGCCGTCGAGTGCGCCGCGCCCGATCAGCGCGCTGATCTCCACCGCCGAGCCCGCGATCGCCCGGATCACCGCGGCGGCATCCTTCAGGGCCGGGTTGGCCTCGACCGCCTGCGCCAGGCAGGTTTCGAGAGGCGTCCCGATCGCTGCTGAAATTGCCATCGGCCTGTCTCTCCTGCTCAAATCCCGCCTGCCGGGATCGCGCGTTCCGCGCCGGTCTGTAGCGACCCCTCTACCACCATGATAGCGGGCGGCGCGCCCCGATCGACAAGAACCGGGGACGCCACGCTCAAGATTTCTGGGGGATCTTGTGTCATAGGACAAAAAAAACGAGACCTCCGCCATGCGCAACCTCTCTCTCAAGCAGCTCCAGGCGGTGGCGGCGGTGGCCCGCCTGGGGACGATGACCCGGGCCGCCCAGGAGCTGAACGTCACCTCGGCCGCCCTCTACGCGCGCATCCGCCAGCTGGAGGAAGAGGCCGGGCTGCTGCTGTTCGACCGGACGCCGGGGGGCCTCAAGCCCACCGATGCCGGGCGCGAGATGCTCTGGGCGATCGACAGCATCAACACCGTCCTGGAGACCTGCACCGACCGGCTGCGGACCCTGCGCGGCGCCGAGGGCGGGCGCGTCGCGCTGGGCGTCGTCTCGACGGCCAAATATTTCGCGCCCCAGGTGATCGCGGGCTTCGTCAAGAAGCACCCCGGGGTCGAGATCAGCCTCTCGGTGCGCAACCGCGGCCAGACCGTCGAGGCCCTGCGCGGCTACGAGATCGACTTCGCCGTGATGGGCCGGCCGCCCCGGGACTTCCCGATCGAGGCGGCGACGTTCGGTCCGCACCCGCTGGTGCTGGTGGCGCCCCCCAGCCACCCGCTCGCCGGCCGGACCGGGCTGTCGCGCGAAGACCTGGCCGACCAGCCGTTCTTTTTCCGCGAAGAGGGCTCCGGCACGCGCACGGTCTTCGAGGAGTTCATGAGCGGTATCCTGGTCAAGCGGGCGCTGCTCGACATCGACACCGGCTCCAACGAGACCATCAAGCAATCCGTGATGGCGGGGCTCGGGATCGCGCTCCTGTCGGTCCATTCCGTGGCGGCCGAGGTCGAGAGCGGCCGCCTCGCGCTGCTCGACGTGAAGGGCCTGCCGATCCGGCGCGACTGGTACGCGGTGCGCCGGGCCGACAAGGTTCTGGGCCCGGCGGCCTCGGCGGTCTGGTCCTACCTGATGAGCGACGGCGCGCGCATGCTGCCGGGCGTGACGCTGCCCGAAGTGACCGGGGCCAAGGCGTGAGCGCGGCCGGCATCGTCGTCGCCGGCTCCGGCCAGGCCGGATTCCAGCTGGCCGCCTCCTTGCGCGAGGGCGGGTTCCGGGATCCGATCACCCTGGTGGGCGACGAGACCACCCTGCCCTACCAGAGGCCGCCCCTGTCCAAGGCCTATCTCGCCGGCAAGACCGACGCCGAGGGCCTGTTCCTGCGCCAGCCCGGCTTCTTCGCCGAGCATGCCATCGCCCACCGCCCCGGCCTCCGCGCCGTCGCGATCGACCGGGCCGGACGGCGCCTTCAGCTCTCGGACGGCCAGAGCCTCGCCTACGACCACCTCGTGCTGGCCACCGGCGCCCGCAACCGGCCGCTGCCGGTGCCGGGGGCCGACTTCCCGAACGTCCGCCAGCTGCGCGACCTCGACGACGCCGACGCGCTCCGGGCATCGCTCGATTCCGCCCGGTCGATCGTCGTGATCGGCGCCGGCTTCATCGGCCTGGAATTCGCCGCCGTGGCCGCCGCCCGGGGCCTGTCGGTGACCGTGGTCGAGGCGGCCGACCGGCCGATGGCCCGGGCGGTCTCGCGGGAGATCGGGCAGTTTTTCCGCATTGCGCACGAGGCGTGGGGCGTGCGCTTCGCGTTCGGGGCTGGCGTGACCGCGATCACCGGGCGAGAGGGCCGCGCCACCGGCATCGTGCTGGCGGACGGGCGGGAGCTTCCCGCCGACGTCATCCTGATCGGCATCGGCGTGCTGCCGAACCGGGAGCTGGCGGCGGAGGCCGGCCTTCCGGCCGAGGACGGCGTGCGGGTCGACGCGTTCCTGGCGACGCCCGATCCCGCGATCTCGGCGATCGGCGACTGCGCCCGCTTCCCGAGCCCGTTCGCGCATGGGCTCAGCCCGGACGGCACGGTGCGGATCGAGTCGGTGCAGAACGCGATCGACCAGGGCCGCTGCCTCGCCGCGCGGCTCAACGGCAAGCCGGCCGCCTACGGGGCGCTGCCGTGGTTCTGGAGCGACCAGGGTCCGCACAAGCTGCAGATCGCCGGCCTGTCCGGGCCCGGCGATCCCAGCGTGGTTCGGGGCTCCGGCGCGGCCTTCTCGGTGTTCCGCTTCCGGGACGGTTCGCTGAGCGCGGTCGAATCGGTCGACCGAGCGGCCGACCACATGATCGCCCGGCGCCTGCTGGCGGCGGGGACCCCGCTCACCCCGGACCAGGCGGCCGATCCCGGCTTCGACCTCAAGGCGCTGGCGATGGCCCGCCCCTGACCGGACCGGTCAATCCGAGAAGGCGATCTTCGGCCCCGGCCGCTGCAGGGTCACCGCCGTGGCGATCCCGAGCCCCAGGATCGTGACCGCGCAGGCCGCGAGCGCCCCGAACTGCCCGAGCTGCATCAGGGCCTGACCCAGCACCGCGACGCCGAGCGCCTGCCCGCAGAAGAACGAGAACGCGTGCAGGGCCACCGCGGAGGCGCGGGCCGTGGGCGCCACCTCGGTCACCTGCGTCTGGAAGGTGTTGTGCAGCATGTAGAAGCCGAGCCCCATCGCGGTCAGGGCGGCGCAGTCCACCTGCCAGCTACCGGCCAGCCCGACCACGGTGAGCGAGGCGCCGCAGATCAGGCCCCCGCCGATCAGCATCCGGGGCATGCCCAGCAGCCGCACCAGCACCCCGACCAGGGCCGAGTAGAGCAGGCCGCCGATGGCGAAGCCCGCGAGCACCAGGCCGGCCTCCCGCGGGCCGCCCTCGCCGCGGGCCTCGATCAGCGGGGCGAGGTGCGGGAACACGCCGAAGATCGCGATCGCCTCGACGAACACCGCGGTGAACAGGATCCGGGCCCGCGGATTGGCCAGGATGGTGCGGTAGCGCCGCACCGCCTGCCCGAAGGCGGGGCGGCGGGCCGGGAGGCTGCCGGTGCGGTCGAAGCCGAACACGGTCGCGGCGCACGCGACGGCGGCGACCAGAGCCGTGATGGCGAACACGCCGCGCCAGCCGATCACCGCCTCGATCAGCCCCGCGAAGGTCGAGCCGGTGAGCTGCCCGAGGATCACCGCCACCAGGAAGCGCCCGATCGCCACCTGCCGACGGTCCATCGGCACCCGGTCGCCGAGCAGCGCGAGCGACAGCGGGATGCAGCCGCCCGCCGCCGCCCCCGCCAGCATCCGCAGGCCGAACAGGCTGCCGATATCGGGGGCGAGGCTGCACAGGACCAGGGCGCCGGCCAGCACCGCCAGGCAAACGCTCATCACCCGCTCCTTGCCCAGCGCGTCGCCCACCGGGCCCAGAACCGGCTGGATGAAGGCGTAGGGCAGCGCGAAGGCAGTGGAGAGCAGCGCCACCGTGTGGGTGTCGCTGCCGAGATCCCGGGCCAGCACGCCGACCAGGGGCTCGACCGAGCGCAGCGCGAAGGTGCTGCCGAACCCCGCGCAGGCCAGGACGACGATCAGGCGCGGGATCGAGCCGGCACCCGGCTCCGGCCCGCGGGTCGCGGACGGCGTGAGGGCCGGCTCTTGGCGGTCGAGCATGGGGGGTTTCGCGGGGCGGGCGGAGCTGAACGCGGCATCGCATCTCCGCGGCCGGAGCGAAACCCACCCGGATCAGTGCGCGTAGAAGGCCGGATCCGAATTGTCGCTCGGATGCTCGAACGCCCAGCGCAGAGCCGACGACAGCGGCACGTTGTAGTTCAGGCCCCGCGGCGGCACCGGCTTGAGGAACCACGTCTCGTAGATCGTCATGATCTCGGGGCTGCGGTAGAGGTCCGCGGTGGCCTTATCGATCAGCGCCTTGAAGGCCGGATCGTCCCGGCGCAGCATGATACCGTAGGGTTCCGGATCGGACAGGGTCTCCTGGCTGATCGCGTAGGCGGACGGATCCTTCGACTGGGCCGCCACCACGCTGAGCTGCACGTCGTCCATCACGAAGGCCGCCGCCCGGCCGGTCTCGACCATCAGGAAGGCCTCCGGCACATCCTTGGCGGCGATCACCGTGATGCCGAGCTTGCGCTCGTTGTTGGCCTTGATCAGCATCAGGATGTTGGTCGAGCCGGCCACCGACGAGACCACCTTACCGCGCAGATCCTCCAGGCTGGCGATCTTCTGGTCCTTCCGCGAGACGAACCGGGTCGCCGTGAGGAAGTGGGTGTTGGTGAAGGCGACCTGCTTCTTGCGTTCGGAATTGTTGGTGGTGGTGCCGCATTCGAGATCGGTGGTGTTGTTGGTCATCAGCGGGATGCGGGACGAGGAGTTCACGAACTCCATCGCGACCTCGAGCCCCGGCATCTTCAATTCGCGCTTCACGGCGTCGGCGATCTTGAGGCAGATATCGACCGCGAAGCCGACCACCTTCTGGTTCTGGTCCAGGTAGCTGAACGGCGGCGAGCTATCGCGCACGCCGAGCACGATCCGGTTGTTGTCCTTGATCTTCTTGAGGGTGCCGGTCAGCGGTTCGGCCCGGGCCGCCGGGGGGAGGACCGCGAGCAGCACGGCGAGGAGCGGAGTGAGCAGACGCATGGGCTGGCCGGTTCCCTGGTCGCGCAACGGAACGCCGGCCGGACCGACCCGGCGGCGGGAGCCCGACTGCACGCGGATCGGGCTTCCGCACATCCCTCAGCAAGAGTCCGGCCGTGGCTACGGCCAGCAGCGGCAGGAAAACCAGTCCACGACCCAATCCGGTGACGGAAGACCGATCATGTTCCGGTTTTCATGAATTGGAGGACCGGCAATGTCCTCAAGGATTCCGCGGCGTAGTCGAGGAAGGCGTTCACCCGGGCGGGCCGGAGGCCCTGGCTCGGGGTCACGAGGTGCACCGGCACCGGTGCCGGCTCGTAAGCCGCGAGCAGGCGCACGAGCCGGCCGTCCGCGATCTCTTCGGCGGCCTGGTAGGACAGCACCCGCGCGATGCCGCGTCCGGCCCGGGCCGCGATCAGCGCCGCCTCGACCTCGTTGACGATGAGCCGCGGGGCGAGGCGCACCCGGTTGGCACCGAAGCGCCATTCGCGAACGCCCGCATGGATCGGGCCCACGATGGTGTCGTGCGCGCTCAGGTCGGCAGGCGTCCGGGGCGTGCCCCGGGCGGCGAGATAGGCCGGGCTGGCGACGACGACCTGGCTCACCTGCCCGAGCCGGCGCGCGACGAGGCGCGATTCCACGAGCGGCCCGATCCGGAGCGCGACGTCGATCCCGTCCTCCACGAGGTCGAGGTTGCGGTCGGCGAGGACCAGCTCGACCTGCGCCTCCGGGTAGGCGTCCAGGAAGCCCGACACGACCGGCGCCACGTGCTTGCGCCCGAACAGGACCGGCGCCGTGACCCGCACGAGACCCCGCACCGCATCGCCGGCCGCCCCCGAGACGGCAGCCTCGTAACCCGCCAGCAGGCCGCGCGCCCGCTCGGCCAGTTCGAGGCCCGCCGGGGTGGGCGCGAGGCGGCGGGTGGTGCGCTCCACCAGGCGGGCGCCGGCCCGGGCCTCCAGGCTCGCGAGCGCCCGGGTCGCGGCGGCCGCCGAACGGCGCGACCGCCGGGCCGCCCCGGCGAGGCTGCCGGCATCGATGATCGCGACGAAGAGGGCGAGTTCGTCCAACCGGTCCATCGATTGTTGCAGTCCGTGAAATTCTGAGTGTCAGACATTCCGGATTTTCGGCGTGCGCTGCAAGGGCGATAGTCGGGTCGTTGCTGGAGACCCCGACGATGTCCGAACCCGACCTCACCCTCTACGGCCTGCGCCTCTCGGGCCATTCGCACCGCGCGGAACTGTTCCTGTCGCTGCTGGGGCTGCCCTATCGGTTCGTCGAGGTGGCGAGCGCCGAGCAGCGCACTGCAGCCGAGTTCCGCCGCCTCAACCCGCTGGGCCAGATCCCGGTCCTGACCGACGGCGCGACCGCGATCCCGGACAGCAACGCGATCCTGGTCTACCTCGCGGCGCGCTACGCAGCCGGCGGCGGCTGGATGCCGGCCGATCCGCTCGGCGCGGCCGAGGTCCAGCGCTGGCTCTCGATCGCCTCCGGGGAGGTGCGCACCGGGCCGGCTTTGGCCCGGCTGATGGTGGTGTTCGGTGCCCGGGCCGACCGCGCGGCCGTGCACGCGACCGCCGCGCGGATCCTCGGTTTCATGGACGGACACTTGGCCGAGCGCCGGTACCTCGCCGCCGACCGGGCGACGCTCGCCGACATCGCCTGCTACTCCTACGTGGCCCACGCCCCCGAGGGCGGCGTCTCGCTCGCGCCCTATCCGGCCGTGCGGGCCTGGATCGCCCGGGTCGAGGCCCTGCCGGGCTTCATCCCGATGCCCGCCTCTCCCATCCCCGAACAGGCGTGAGGCGTGCCATGGCCACCTTCCATGCGGACGAGGCGACTGCCCAGGCGCGGGCCGGCCACATCCTCGGCGAGACCCCGGCGATCCGGTCGTTCATGCCGGATCAGCACCGCGGCTTCTTTGCGGGCCTGCCGTATCTCCTGGTCGGGACCGCGGATGCCAGCGGCGCGCCGGTCGCGACCCTGCTGACGGGAGAGACCGGCTTCGTGCACAGCCAGGACGCGACCCATCTCGCCATCTCGGCGGCGCTCGACCCGGCCGACCCTGCGTCCCGGTTCCTGATACCGGGCGCGGAGACCGGGATCCTGGGCATCGATCTGGCGACCCGGCGGCGCAACCGTGCCAACGGCCGCATCGTGCGCCGCGACCGGGACGGCCTGACCGTGGCGATCGACCAGAGCTTCGGCAATTGCCCGCAATACATCCAGCGACGCGACGTCGAGCCGATGCCGCGCCAGCCGGGGCCGACCGAGATCCTGTCGGCCCTGGATGCGGAAGCCGGCGCGTTGATCGACGCCGCGGACACGCTGTTCGTGGCGACCCGGTCGCGGGACGGGCTCCGGGACGGCGGCGCCGACATCTCGCATCGGGGCGGGCGGCCGGGCTTCGTCCGGCGCCGCGGCGACGTGCTGACGGTCCCGGATTTCTCCGGAAACCGCTACTTCAACACGCTGGGCAACCTGGTCGGCGAGCCGCGTGCGGCGCTGCTGTTCCTCGACTTCACCAGCGGCGACCTTCTTGTCCTCCAGGGCCGCACCACCATCGACTGGGCCGGCGCCGACGCCGCAGGGCTCCTGGGTGCGCAGCGATCCTGGGCGTTCACGATGACAGCGGGCTGGCGGCGCCGGGCGGCGGTTCCCCTCCGCTGGAGCGCCCCCGAGCCGGCAGCGCAACTCGCGCGCACCGGCATCTGGGACGCAAGCGAGGACGCCTGATCGTGGCTCAGGCCGCGCCCGGCGCGGCCGCCTCGTGCTCCTGCGCGAGCCGCGCATCCGCGGCGGCCACGGTCCGGAAGGCCGGGCGGGCCCGAATCCGGTCGACATAGGCCGACAGCGCCGGATCGGGCGCGACCAGGCCGAAGCCCGTCGTCCAGCCGAGCGCGCTGCCCCAGAGGACGTCGGCGGCGCTGAAGCGGTCGCCGAGCAGGTACGGCCCCGGATTCAGCGCTTCGGTGACGCGCGCGATCACGCTGTCGTAGTCGGCATAGGCCGACATGGCCCGCGGCCCGGCTTCGCGCTTGAGATGGCGGTCGATCACCGCGGGCTCGAAGCAGGAGCCGTAGAACACCATCCAGCGCAGATACGTCCCCCGGGCGGGATCGGTGAGCGCCGGGGCCAGGCCGGCCGCGGGAAACAGGTCGGCGAGATACATGTAGACCGCCGCCTGCTCGGTGACGAGCGCGTCGCCGTGGCGGATCGCCGGCACCTTGGCCATCGGGTTGATGGCGCGATAGGCGTCCCCGAGATGTTCGCCGGCCCGCATGTTGAGCACGTGCAGCCGATGCGGGGCGCCGAGTTCCTCCAGCAGCACGCGCACGCCGGTCGAGCGGGTATTGGGGGCGTGATAGAACTCGATGTCCGGCGTATCGGCCATGTCGCACCCTCCCGGGATCCGTAATTTGCGCGGCGATACGCTTCGTCCTGCCTGAGGTCCGGGTCAATCGTGCAGCGCGGCGACGGCTGCGGTTGTGGCATCACCCCGGGCCCGGGACAGGCGGCCCCGATGAGACATCCGGATCCGAGCTGCACCCCTCCGCGCCAGGCGCCCACTTCCGCAGGGACCGGAATCGCGGCAGGGACGTTGGGCGTTTGTGCGTTGCCGCGCGTTGGGGTGCCAGCCGGCGCGACGCGACCCGGGGATTCGAGTTCTGATGGCGAAGATACTGTTGGTCGAGGACCATGAAGAGATCTGGGACTTCCTGTCCCGCCGCCTCAAGCGCCGCGGCTACGAGGTGATCCTGGCCCATGACGGCGAGGCCGGCGTGCAGCAGGCCCGGTCGGGTCAGCCCGACGTGATCCTGCTCGACATGAACCTGCCGGTCCTCGACGGCTGGTCGGCGGCGCGCGCCCTCAAATCCGGATCCGACACGCGGGCGATCCCGATCATCGCGCTCACGGCCCACGCCATGTCCGGGGACCGGGACAAGGCGATCCAGGCGGGCTGCGACGACTACCATCCCAAGCCGGTCGATTTCTCCAAACTGCTCAGCCAGATCAGCGCCGCTTTGGGCGAGACCGCACAGGCCGGCTGACGGCCGCCCGACGCGGCAGGCGCCCCGATCCGAACCGCTCCGCCGTCGCGGGGCGGCCTCGTCCCCCAGTCCGATCAGAGTGGAGCGTCTTTGTGAGCGAGGATCCCGTCACCGCCCAGCGCCTCAAGCAGGGCCTGCCGGTCATCGTCGCGCTGGCCTCCACCCTCCTCGTCGTGTCGATCATGGCGGCCCTGTATCTCGGGCGCGAGATCCTGGTGCCGGTGACGCTGGCGATCCTGCTGAGCTTCGTCCTGGTGCCGGCGGTCCGCATCCTCCGGCGGCTCCGCGTGCCGCGGGCGGCGGCGGTGCTCCTGGTGGTGGTGATCGTGTTCGGCGGCCTGTTCGGGATCGGCAGCCTCATCGCCAGCGAGGCGTCACAGCTGGCATCCGACCTGCCGCGCTACACGCTGGTGATGCGCGACAAGATCAAGGACCTGCGCGGCGCGACCGCCGGGGCCGGGACCTTGTCGCGCATGGTCGACATGGTCCAGGACCTGAGCGCCACGCTGCAGCCGCCCGGCGCCATCGAGGTCAAGGGCGAGCCGGGAACCCGGACGCACCCGCTCACCGTGGAGATCAGCCCCGCCCGGGCGAGCGTCGTCGAGACGTTCCAGACCTTCGCGGGCCCGATCCTGCACCCGCTGGCCACCACCGGCCTGATCCTGATCTTCACGATCTTCATCCTGCTCCAGCGCGAGGACCTGCGGAACCGGGCGATCCGGCTGGCGGGCGGCTCCGGGGACCTGCGCCGGGTGACGGCGGCGATCGACGACGCGACCAGCCGGCTCAGCCGGTTCTTCCTGGCGCAGCTCGCCCTCAACATCGCCTTCGGGGTGGTGATCGGGGTCGGCCTGTGGCTGATCGGCGTGCCGAGCCCGACCCTGTTCGGCGTGCTCGCCGCGATCCTGCGGTTCGTGCCGTATATCGGCGCCGCGATCAGCGCCCTGCTGCCGCTGATCCTCGCCGCGGCGGTCGATCCCGGCTGGACCATGGTGATCGCCACCGCAGCCCTGTTCCTGGTGGTGGAGCCGATCGCCGGACACGTGATCGAGCCGCTGCTCTACGGACACTCCACCGGCCTGTCGCCGATCGCCGTGATCCTGGCGGCCACGATCTGGACCTTCCTGTGGGGACCGATCGGCCTGGTGCTGGCCACCCCGCTCACCGTCTGCCTGGTGGTGCTCGGCCGCCACGTGGAGCGCCTCTGGTATCTCGACGTGCTGCTCGGCGACCGGCCGGCGCTCGCGCCGCCGGAGATCTTCTACCAGCGCATGCTGGCGGGCGACCCGGTCGAGGCGATCGACCAGGGCTGGCAGTTCCTCAAGGAGCGGGCGCTCGTCACCTATTACGACGAGGTCGCTCTGGCCGGCCTGCTGCTCGCGCAGGAGGACCTTTCCCGCGGCACCCTGGACCGCGCCCGCCAGGACGAGGTCGGCGCCGCGATCCGCACCGTGGTGGCACGGCTCGGGACCGCCCCGGTGGCGCGACGCACCCGGCGGGGCACCCCGCGCGCCTCCGACACCGAGACCGCGGCGGCGCTGGCCGCCGCGGGGCCGGACCGTCAGATCGCCGGCATCGTGCTGGCCCGCGAGGATCTCGTGCCGGCCTGGCGCAGCGAGACGCCGGTCCTCTGCGTGTCGAGCCGCGGCCCGTTCGACGAGGCGGCCACCCTCATGCTCAGCCAGATCCTGGCCCGGCACGGGCTCGCCTCGCAGACCCTGTCGATGGCCGCGATCCGCGCCGGCGAGCGCCCCGACAACCCGGGCGGCCTCGCGCTGATCTGCTTTTCCTATCTCGAGCCGGTCAGCCTGTCGCAGATCCGGTTCACGGTGCGGCAGGCCCGCGCCGCGGTGCCGGGCGTGCGTATCCTGGTGGGTTTCTGGCGCGAGCGCGATCCGGCGACGCTGGACCGCCTGCGCCGGGCGACCTCGGCGGACTTCCTCGTCACCTCGTTGAACGAGGCGCTCTCGGCGGTCACGAGTGCCTGCCGTGAGCCGGCGCCCGCGCAGGTCGCGTCCGCACCCACCCGGGCCCTCCCCGGTCCGGCCCGGCCGGTGGCGGCCTGACCCCCGCCACGCGCGACGACGCCGACGTGGCGTGACCGGTCGACGCCGTCGCGCGCCTTCCTAGAGTCGCAGCCCGATGCCGGCACCGGACCGCCATCCCCATCTGTCCACGACTGGAACAAACAAGACTGCACGCCATGGCCGATTCCCCTGAAAAACCTCCGATCGGACCGAGCGCGGTCGTCAGGGACGGCGCGGCGAGCGATGTCGCCGACCCCAAGAGCGACATCTTCTTCGCCGCGGTGGAAACCACCCGCATGCCGATGATCGTCACCGATCCGCGCCAGCCGGACAATCCGATCATCTTCGCCAACCGCGCCTTCCTGGCGATGACCGGCTACACGCCGGAAGAGCTGGTCGGGCGCAATTGCCGGTTCCTGCAGGGCCCGGAGACCGACCGCGAGACCGTCGACCAGATCCGCTCGGCGATCGCCGAGAAGCGCGAATTCGCCACCGAGATCCTGAACTACCGCAAGAACGGCTCGAGCTTCTGGAACGCCCTGTTCGTCTCGCCGGTGTACAATTCGGCCGGGGAGCTCGTGTATTTCTTCGGCTCGCAGCTCGACGTCTCGCGCCGGCGCGACGCCGAGGAGGCGTTGGGCCAGGCGCAGAAGATGGAGGCGTTGGGCCAGCTCACCGGCGGCATCGCGCACGACTTCAACAACCTGCTGCAGGTTATCGTCGGCTACGTCGACATCCTGGCCTCCGGGCTCGAAAAGCCCGATGCGGACCGCGCCCGGCTCGGGCGCGCCACCGACAACATCCGGCAGGCGGCCGAGCGCGCGACGACGCTGACGCAGCAGTTGCTGGCCTTCGCCCGCAAGCAGCGGCTGGACGGGCGCGCCGTCAACCTCAACACGCTGGTCGAGGGGATGCGCGACATGGTCGCCCGCTCCGTGGGCGAGGCGGTGACGATCGAGCTGGATCTCGCCCAGGATCTCTGGAACTGCCGCGTGGACCCGACGCAGGCCGAGGTCGCGATCCTCAACGTGCTGATCAATGCCCGGGACGCCATGCCGGAGGGCGGCACCGTCCGGATCACCACGGAGAACAACGCGGTCGCGGCCAGGGGCGAGATCGGGCCGCTGCGCGCGGGCCGCTACGTCAGCATCGCCGTCCGCGACAGCGGCACCGGCATCCCGCCCGCGGTGCTGGCCCGGGTGATGGATCCGTTCTTCACCACCAAGGAGGAGGGCAAGGGCACCGGGCTCGGCCTGTCGATGGTCTACGGCTTCGCCAAGCAATCCGGCGGCGCCGCCCAGATCGAGTCCGTGGTCGGCGCCGGCACGACGGTGCGCCTGTCCTTCCCGGCGACCGACGGCGACGCGCATGCCCCATCCAAGGTCTCGCACCGGGCGGTGGACCGGCAGGGCACCGAGACGATCCTGATCGTCGACGACCGCGAGGACGTGGCCGAACTCGCCCGCACCATCCTGCGGGACTTCGGCTACACGACGCTGATGGCCAGCAATGCCCGCGAGGCCCTGGAGATCCTGGAATCCAGCGAGCGGATCGACCTGCTGTTCACCGACCTGATCATGCCGGGCGGCATGAACGGCGTGCTGCTCGCCCGCGAGGCGCGCCGCCACCAGCCCAAGCTCAAGGTCCTGCTGGCCACGGGCTACGCGGAGGCGAGCCTGGAGCGAACCGATATCGGCGGTTCGGAGTTTGACCTTCTCAACAAGCCTTACCGGCGCACGGAGCTGGTCCGCCGCGTGCGGGCCATCCTCGACGGTCCCACCGGCGTAGGCTGAGCTTGAGGAGACGCGCGATGGCGCAGGGAGACAAGGCGAAATACACCGACAAGCAGAAGCGCAAGGCCGAGCACATCGCCGACTCCTACGAGGCGCGCGGCGTGCCGGAGGAGGAAGCGGAATCCCGCGCCTGGGCCACGGTCAACAAGGACGACGGCGGCGGCAAGAAGCCGGGCGGCTCCGGCCGCGGCAAGGCCACCGGCCATCCGGCGGCCCACAAGGGCGGGGCGACAGGGGGCAAGGCTTCCGCCGGGCGGACGCCGGAACAGCGCTCGGCCTCGGCCAAGAAGGCGGCGGCGACGCGCAAGGCGAATGCGTAAGCTGATCGACGAGACTGGATGCTTTCAGCGTGCCGACGGGCTTGGATCGATAGCGATCAGTAGTTTGCCGCCATCTAGAAGTTGGTCATTCGAATTCGCGCTCATTTTAATTGCTCATCCAAACAGCCGGGATGATCGCAAGTGAAACGAAAGTGTCGGTGACCCGATATCGCCAAAATGCTAGTGATGCCTGTTGGTAGGCGACCTTGGCAGGCGGCAATGGGCGATGAGATCGACGATGAATTTGTGCTGCCGTTTCCGATTGAGTTCATGATCCAAGAGACTCCTCGTTCGCACCAATCCAAAAACGTGAAAGCGAAAGAGGAATGGAAACTGATGGTGCGGCGGGCGGCAAAGGATTGCATCGACGCGCATCGCGAATTTACTTTGCTTGACGATCGGCCGATCGCCGTGAAGAGATTGTATTTTTCACCTAGTACTATGGAAGGGGATATCGACAACATCGTCAAGCTCATACTCGACGGCATGCTGGAAGTCGTTTATCTGGACGATCGAGTGATCGAGCGCGTCATAGCTCAAAAAATTGAGCCGGGAATAATCGTCGAGTTCGCTTCTATTACTGAAAAATTGGAGGAAGCGGCCAGGGCTGGGCCGCCAGTCGTATATATCAGAATTGACGACGATCTGAGTTGGAGGGAAGCAGCATGACGTATCAGCCTTCCGAGGCAAAGGCATTTGCCACCCAGATCGACGGTCTCTTGGGACGATTGCAGAAGGATGCAGAAAAGCGGGGCTGGAAATTCTACATCCAACCGTCGCCACAAGTAATTCCCGAGTTTCTCAAAGGCTACCGTCCCGATGCGCTGGGCATTGGTCCGGATGGCGGGGTCGTAATCGAAATCAAGGCACGTCGGCACGACGCACAAGGAGAGAGCCTGGCTAAAATAGCAAACCTCGTCGAAGCCCAGAAGGGCTGGGAGTTCCGAGTTTTCTATGTGGCACCGCCCGTCGAAGTCAGGACGGACTTGTCCGCGCCAACGGCAAGTGAGCTAGCGTCCGGCATCGCGGAGGCTCGGACGTTGCTGGAAAGCGGGCACGAGCGAGCGGCACTGGTGATTGCATGGTCGCTTCTCGAAGCGATTGCTCGGTTGGTCACGCCCCAGGGGGAGACGACCAGGGCGCGACCTTTGTCTCCAGTTCAGGCTGTTCAGACGCTTGCAGAGATGGGATATCTGAAAGAGGTTGATGCTCGTAGGCTTCGGGAGTTGACCAGCCTGAGAAACGCCGTTGTTCACGGCGGCCTCAAAACGGTTGTACCGGCCAATGATGTCGCTCAGCTCATCTGTGACCTGGAAACGATTACGCATGATCTTGCCGAGGCTGCGTGAGCCAGGAGCGACAGGTCTGCTCTCGTGATCAAGTCTCTCGAAAGCCACATATCCGCTTTGGGTCAGGCTTGTTCATTTGAAACTGGCTACCCTGTCAGCTACTAGACCGTCCGATAGCTTGAGAAGGGTGGGACGCGGACGGGACAACCCGCGAAATATCACCTCCCTCAACCAACTTGACCAGCGTGTGCAGCATCCGGTTGGCCGGCGTCGGAATGCCCAGGGCCGCGCCTCTCCGCATCACGTATCCGTTGAGGTGGTCGATCTCGCTCGGCCGGCCCCGGGCGAGGTCCTGGGCCGTGGAGGAGCGCTGGTCGGCCATGCTGGTGCTGAGGGCGAGCACCGTGTCGAGGATGTCGTCGGGTACCGTCACGCCCGAGGCGTTCGCCACCGCGACGCATTCCTGCACCACGTCGGTCATCGCCGCGACGACGCCCTCGCCCTGTACAAGGCGGCCGTAGGGCAACTGGGTCAGGGCCGACAGGGCGTTGTAGGCGCAGTTCAGGATCAGCTTGCCCCAGAGCGCGTCCAAGGCCCGTTCCGAGACGGTGGTCGGGATCCCGGCGGCGATGAGCGCGGCGGCGATGGTTTCGCTCGTTGCCGAGGCGCCGAGCACGAGGTCGCCCCGGCCGTTGTGCCGGCCCCGCCCCGGCCCGACCATCTCGGTGGCGACGTAGACCGCCACCGGCACCACCGGCCGCCCGAGCACGGCGCCCAGGCGCTCGGCGTTGTCGACGCCGTTCTGCAGGCTGAGGATCGTCGCCGAGGGGCTGAGATGCGGGGCGATGGTCGCCCCGGCGGCTTCCGTGTCGCCCGACTTGACGCAGACCAGCACCAGATCGGCCCCGGCGACGCCGTCGCCCGTCGTGGTCGCCCGGACGGCGAGGGTCTCGCGCCCGGCCGCACTCTCCAACACCAGCCCGTCGGCCTCGACGGCCGCGACCAGGGCCGGGCGGCCGATCAGCGTGACCGCGTGGCCGGCCCGGGCCAGCAGGAACCCGTAATAGCAGCCGACCGCCCCGGCCCCGAGGATCGCGACCTTCATCGCGCCGCCGCCGCGGCGTGCTCGGGATGGAACGGGGCGGCGCCGACGGCGCTCGTCCGCACATGGTCGAGGAGGGCCTGGACCGGGTGGCGGAGCCGCGCGCCGTCGATCAGCTTGGCCTGGGACCGGCAGGAATAGCCGTCCGCCAGCAGGGTACCGCCGGGGGACTCGGCGACGTGGCGCGCCCAGCTCAAGCCGTAGATCGCTTCCGAGGTGGCGCGGTTGCGCGTCTCGTGGCCATAGGTCCCGGCCATGCCGCAGCAGCCCGCTGCCGGCACGTCGAGCCGCAGCCCGAGATGGGTGAACACCGCTTGCCAGTCGCGGACCGCGCCGGGGGCGTTGGTGCGCTCGGTGCAATGGGGCAGCAGCCGCAGGGTCGCGTTGCCCGGCCGGGGCGCGATCCGGTCGAGTTGCGTGGCGAGCCATTCCTGCAGGATCTGGACCTTGGGCAGGTCGTCGGCGCCGAGCGCCTGGGCGTATTCGGACCGGTAGGTCAGCGTCATCGAGGGGTCGAGGCCGACGAGCGGCACGCCCGAGCGAGCCAGCGCCCGCAGCATCGCGGCGTTGGACCGCGCCACCGCGGCGAACCGGGCCAGGAAGCCGTGCACGTGCAGCGGCTTGCCGTTCGGCCGGTAGGGCACGAGCCACGGCTGGAAGCCGAGGGCGATCAGGAGCGCGCAGGCATCCACCACCAGGGCCGCCTCGAAATGGCTGGTGAACGCATCCTGCACCAGGAGCACCGCGCGCTCACGCTCGGCCGGGGCGAGGCGGGCCAGCGCCTCCGGGGTCGCGGTGGCGACGCCGAGTTCGGCGAGCCGCGCCCTCAGGTCGATGGGCGACAGGGCCGGGATCCCGACCAGGCCGGCCTTGGCCAGCAGCGCCCGGGCGAGCGGGTTGGCCAGGGCCGCGTTGCTCAGGCGCGGCAGCCGGGCCGCCAGCGGCAGAAGCGACTCCAGCGCGGCCACGAGGTGGTCCTTCAAGGGCCTGGCGTAGCGGGCGTGGTAGAGCGCCAGGAACTTCGCCCGGAAGGTCGGCACGTCCACCTTGATCGGGCAGGCGCCCGTGCAGGACTTGCAGGCGAGGCAGCCGTCCATCGCCTCCTTCACGGCGTGGGAGAAATCGCCGTCGTCGGGCGCGCGCCGGACAGCACTCCGCAAAGTCGCAAAAAAATCGGGCCGCCAGCCGGCGCGCTGGCGCTTCAGCTCGGCGGCGGGGTCGATCCCCGCCTGTGACGCCAGGCGCAGCCACTCGCGCATCAGCGAGGCGCGGCCCTTGGGCGAGTGCCGGCGCTCCCGCGTCGCCTTCCAGGACGGGCACATCGCGTCGTCCGGATCGTAGTTGAAGCAGGCGCCGTTGCCGTTGCAATGCAGGGCCTCGTCGAAATCCTGCCGGACCGGCGGCGGGATCGTGCGGTCCTGCTCGCCCCTGCGGGGCACGCCGTCGATCCGGGTGAGCGCGCCGCCCCGGGCCGAGGCGATCTTGCCCGGGTTCATCCGGTCGCCCGGGTCGAAGGCGCGCTTCACCGCCTCCAGCGCCGGCATCAGCGGCCCGAAGGTCGCGGGCACGAACTCGGAGCGGAAGCCCTTGCCGTGCTCGCCCCAGAGCAGCCCGCCATACTTGGCGGTGAGCGCGACCACCCCCTCGGTGACCTCGCGGATCAGGGCGTTCTGGTTCGGATCCTTCAGGTCGATCGCCGGGCGGACGTGGAGCACGCCGGCATCGACATGGCCGAACATGCCGTAGCGCAGCCCCTTGGCGTCGAGCAGCGCCCGGAACTCGGCGATGAAGTCGGCCAGCCGCTCCGGCGGCACGGCGGTATCCTCGACGAACGGGATCGGGCGCGCATCGCCCTTTGCGGCGCCGAGCAGGCCCACCGCCTTCTTGCGCATGGTCCAGAGTGTCTCGATGGCACCGCCGCGGGCGATGGTGAAGCCGAGGCGCTTGGTGTCGGTGCCGCGCTCGGCCTCCAGCACCGTGGTGAGCTGGGCCAGGGCGGCATCCACGGCATCCGCGTCGTCGCCGACGAACTCCACCAGGTTGATGCCGTGGACCGGCCGGCCGGCGGGATCGTCCGGGAAGAAGGCGCGGACCTCGGCCCAGATCGGGTCCTGGCGGGCGAGACCGAGCACGGTGGAATCGATGGTCTCCACGGAAGCCGCGCCGAACGGCAGCAGCGCCTGGGCGTCCCGCAGGGCGGCGTCGAAATCCACGTAGGAGAGCGCCACCAGCACCGACGCCTTCGGGATCGGCAGCACGTTGAGCCGCGCCTCGGCGATCAGCGCCAGGGTGCCCTCGGAGCCGCAGATCACGCTCTTGAGGTCGAACCGGCCGTCCGCGTCGCGCAGGTGGGCGAGATCGTAGCCGGTGAGGCAGCGGTTGAGCTTGGGGAAGCGCTCGGCGATCAGCGCCGCGTTCTCGGTGACGATTGTATCGACGGTGCGGTGGATCTCGCCGACCCGGTCGTTGCGTGCCTTGGCGGCGCTGAGCCCCGCCTCGTCCAGGGGCTCGGCTTCCCAGACCGTGCCGTCGGCGAGCACGCAGGTAAGCGCCAGGACGTGGTCGCGGGTCTTGCCGTACAGGCAGGAGCCCTGCCCGCAGGCATCGGTTGAGATCATGCCCCCGATGGTCGCGCGGTTCGAGGTCGAGAGTTCGGGCGC
The DNA here is from genome assembly GCF_008040085.1 of Methylobacterium sp. WL7. Taxonomy (NCBI): domain Bacteria; kingdom Pseudomonadati; phylum Pseudomonadota; class Alphaproteobacteria; order Hyphomicrobiales; family Methylobacteriaceae; genus Methylobacterium; species Methylobacterium sp. WL7. The sequence goes on from NZ_VRVG01000069.1 coordinate 26,884, forward strand.
GAAGAACAGGCCGTGCTCGGCCAGCGCCCGGTTGAGCTGGTCCTTCACCACCCCGGGCTCGACCCGGACGATGCGGCGGGCGACGTCGATCTCCAGGATGCGGTTCATGTGCCGCGAGGTGTCGACCACGAGGCCGTGGCCGAGCGACTGGCCGTTGGTGCCGGTGGCCCCGCCGCGGGGGCGGATCACGATCTCGGTGAAGCGCGGGTCGTCCAGCAGCTTGGCGATGCGCACGAGGTCGTCGCGCGAGCGCGGGAAGGCCACGGCCCCCGGCTCGACCTGATAGATCGAGTTGTCGGTGGAAAAGACCGTGCGGTCGGCGGCCGACACGGTGAGGTCGCCCGCGAAGCCGCGCAGGCGCAGTTCGGCGACCACCGCCTCATAGAGCGGCACGGCCTCGGTGTGGCGGGTCAGGACCGGGATCATCAACGCGTTCTACACCCGGCCATTCGCGAGGGAAGATCGGCGTTTATGTCACGTCGCCGCGAACCGGGCTGGCACCCCGCTTGCCAAGGTGGTGACGGTGCGGAGCGGATGCCCATGAACGCGAGCGTCGAACGGGTCAGGGATGCCCTGGCCGAACTGATCAAGGCGGCCCTCATCTCCGACGACGCCACGAGCCTCGCCTGCCGCAAGGCCGGCCGGACCAGGCTCGCCGCCCTAAGCACCGACCCGCCGCAGGCCGGGAGCCTGCGCATGGACGGCGCCTGGACGCTGGCGATCCAGCAGGCGGAGACGCCGGAGCTTGCGCCCGAAGAAGGCCAGGTGAACCTGACCCTGCCCCGCGCCTGCCCGTTCGGCCTCGACGAGATCCTGGACCCGGCCTTCGACGTCGATCGCGCGGTCGAGCACATCCGCAAATCGGCGTCCACCGGCTGATCGCGCCTGTTGAGGACGCGACGGCCACCGTTGCCGCGGACCGGCCGGAACCCCATCTTGCGGTGACGAGACCGAATCAGCGGTCCGGCGCCCGATCGCGGGCGCACGCCTTTTTCGAGAACCGTCCGGCACCACCTTTTGGCACCACGCATCAGCGCAGAGGCGGCCGAACCCGCCGCTCCCCCGCCCTTCCC